>CAZRAV010000041.1:0-6973 GCA_964598175.1 uncultured Candidatus Bathyarchaeia archaeon
CGACTCCTCTCATCGCAGGATCTTTCCTCTGAGCTTTGAGTAGACCGAGTAGTCGATGTAGTGCTTGCGTGCGATAAACGACGAGACGGAGGGATCCATACGGCGGTCGTTGGTTATCGCCTTCTGCACGACGAAACTGAAGGCATCGCTCCCCGCCCCCGAGCCGTATGAGACAACAAGGATACGGTCGCCAGGGTTGGCGACATCCAGCGTCGCGGCGAGGCCAATGGGTGTCGACCCTGCATAGGTGTTGCCGACCAATGGCACGACGAGGCCTGGCTTGATTGAGTCCATTCCAAAGCCGAGAATCCTCGCTGCCTTGATGGGGAACTTGACATTGGGCTGGTGGAAGACCGCGTAGGTGAAGTCGCTCGGCTCGTAACCGAGCTCACCTATCAGCCCCTTAGCCGCGCCCACCACGTGCTGGAAGTACGCCGGCTCTCCGGTGAAGCGACTGCCGTGCCTTGGGTACATCTCCCTCCCCCGACGCCAGAAATCTGGCGTATCCGTCACATAGGAGTATGACCCCTCAAGGTTGGCGATTGTCCCGTCAGATTTGAGGCCAAAGATGAAGGCGGCGCCGCCGCAGGCGACCGTGTACTCGAGGGCGTCGGCTGGGCGGCCTTGGGCTGTGTCCGCACCTATCGCCATAGCGTATTTGACCATGCCACTTGAGACGAGGCCGATGCAGGTCTGGAAAGCCTCGGTTCCGGCCTTGCAGGCGAACTCGTAGTCGGCTGCCATGACATGGGGGGTCGCCCCTATCGCCTCGGCGACGATGGTCCCGCAGGGCTTGACGGCGTAGGGCTTCGACTCTGTCCCGACGTAGATGGCGCCGATCTCCTCCGGCCTGATGTTGGCCTGCTTGACAGCGTACCTGGCGCACTCGACCGATATCGTGACCACGTCCTCGTCCATAGCACCGACGGCCTTCTCCTCGATGGGAGCGCCGAAGCTTCCCCAGACTCGGCTGATCTCGGAAGCCTTGAGCCTGTTCATTGGGATGTAGGCCCCGTATCCGACGATCCCCACGATGCGGTCTGTCTTCACAATCATCATCCCATTTCATTTCAATCTATGAAGGAGGCAGAACACAATTTACTCTGAGTATATTTAAGCAATTCGACATCGAGCGAAGGATTTATCGACAATAGTCGAAGGATTGGACCGAGTTTTCGCCGTGGGAAATCATCAGCTTATGCGGTCACCCGCTCATCAGAAACAGTAAAGATCTCTAGAGATACACTTTGCCAATGGACCTGATGGATTTCAAAGTGGCCTTCAGCGAGTATGGCCTATCGAAAACCTGGGCAAGCCTTTTCCAGTCGTCGCCCAAGGTATCGATGCCATCGAGGTCGACCTCTCCCAAGCCCATCTCATGAGCCCGAGCCAGATGATCCACCTCTGTCGGATCTAAACCCATGATTCCAGTGCAGACGGCGTCCACAGTCACCGGATTAAAGCCGGCTGCGATGACGCCGAGGTTCACCGGCGTCCCAATAACCGGTCCATTCCCCTCCATGGCCGTGGTGCCGTCCACCACTATGAGGTCGCTTCGAACCACCTTCGCCAGGTACGGAAGGATCTCGTTGAGGTGGCGATGAAGTTTATTTTTCTTCGCCCTCTGCAGAATGCCAAAAAGGTTCTTGATGGACAGGGTGACGAGTGTGTGACCGCAGGTCTTGATTTTAGGCAGGTTGATGAAGTAGTCGGCGTTGAGGATCGTATTTGGCAGCTTGATATCGACGCCAGAAACCTCGTGGGTCTCAGCCTCGTCCTTGCTTAGGTTGAGAAACTCTACATCCAAATCTTCGAGTTTACAGAGCAGACCAGATTCAGACATCCGTTTCTCTGCGGAGCCGGAGATGTTGTCGGACTCGACAACGACAACCTTGACGGTTCTTGTCTGGACGAGCTTGATGATGGCTTCGATGATGCGGAAGTCCGTCAACACCATGCCATAGGGGTTTTTTGAGTTGCACACGTTGGGCTTAATTACGACGCGCTCGTCCCCCTTCAACTTCAGACCACCGATGAGCCTGATAGCCCTGACCACTGCGGCGTCGATGTCTTGTCCAGCCTTCACGACGGCGACCATATCCCGGCTCAAGGGTGCCTCCTCCCCCTCAGCTAAGGTATGATAAGACTAGAGCTAGGATATATCGGTTTCAGAGAGGTGCTTGACGACATCCTCAATCATTCGTATTATGCTCGTCTCGTCGTCGACGGTAATCCTAGGCGTCTCAGACCCCTCCACCACCTTGTATAGGTGACGGTACTGGTTCTGGAATGACGGGTGCTTGAACCTGAGCAGATCCAGATACAGCTTCAGACCCTTCTTCTCATCGATCTTCTTTCTCACACCGCCGGATTCGAAGGTGACACTGAACGGGGACTTCATCAGTTCGGTTTCAACCCAACCAGAAGTACATGAAGCCTTGACCTTGAAACAGGGGATCAGTCTCGTCCAGCTCATGAAGCAGTCGAGCTCCACACCACGATCGGTTCTGAGGAGAAGGTTCATGTTGTCGACTACATCATAGCTCTCCCTCCAACCTCTCACGTCCACGATCTTCTGTGCAGTGCCGGAGAAGCCATGAGCCACCGAGAGGATGTGGGGCAGGATGTCCTCGACGATGCCGAACTCCGTCTTGAGCCTGAAATCCGTCCTCGACCTATAGCTCTTCAGGTTATTCTCAAACCTCAACGAGATCCTCTCCACATTGCCAACTACCCCGTTCTGGATCAGCTCCTGAGCCCGCTCCAAGCCTGGGTTGAAGGCGTAGTTATGGCCGGGTAGGACCACGAGGCCCTCCGTCTCCTGAACGCGTTTGATGTGGAGGCAGCCCTCGACACTCCGGGCGAGAGGTTTCTCACACAGCACATGCTTTCCAGCTTTGAGCGACCGTATTACCATCTCCTCGTGAAAACGGGGAGGGGTGTTGATCACCACCGTATCGACCTCAGGATCGGAGAGGAGCTCTCTGTAGTCGATGTACCCCCTTTCGGCTCCGGATTTTCCTTTGACGCTCTCCATCCGGGCGTGGTTTCGATCCGCGACGGCCACCACAGTCATGTCGTCCACCTCATTTATCGCCTTGAGATGGAACATGGTGGTGACCTTGCCGCAGCCGACGATCCCCAAGCGGAGCATGCCAACTCAGAGAAGTATGCAGCACCTTAATAGCTTTCCATGTCGATGACCCCGAATGACAGATGCCCTTTCATTTCCCTGAAGCGTTCGCGGATTTCGTCATGGAGACACCTTAGATGAATCTGGATATGATCCTGTCTGTGAAGCTTTTCGGATTTTTCAAATTTTTAGGTATTGGAGGATTCTCTATCCCGCAGAAATGTTTCCAGTAGAGGTATTTGCTTGCGGTTATCTTCCGTTTGAAGAGCTTGTGGAGAGAGACATCCACTATCCCCATCCACTTCCTCCCGAGGAAGCTACCTGCGAAGGCTATACCCATGAGGTACCCGACCACGGCTACGCCTGCTTGAATCCATAATTCCATTCTATTCCACCTCTTTCTGGTTCCGGGTTGAAATATCGCTAGTGATAGATAAGTTTATCGCTAGCGATATATGTTATGCTTGTCGATCCTCCCTGGAAGCGACTTAAATGTTGCCTAGATATTCCTTCAGCGACTCCTTGTAGCCGTAGTGGATGCTGACGAAGCCGGCGAGGACGAATTCGAGCCAGTAGGTCGCGAGTCTCGTCAGGAGGGATATGGCTGATGCCACCGATAGGGGAATCCCCATGAGGACAAACGCGCCAGTCAGCCCCGCGTCCACGATTCCAAGCCCACCGGGTATGATTACGTTCAGCTGCTGGATGAACTCGACGATGGCGTAGACGACCACAATAAACCAGAAGTTGATCTGAAGGCCGAGGGAGAGAGCAGCGAGGTAGGCGGTGAGGGATCCAGTGCTCCAGTGGAAGGCGATCCCCATTAATGCGAGGAAGTTCAATCCAATCCTAGACTTCAACGCCTCAACCGCCTTCCCAATCTCGTCTATGACCGCATCGAAGTTGTTCAGCCCTAGTTTCGGGTTGCACAACCGGTCAAAAAGACGAGAACGAATCCATGAGGGGGAACGCCTATAAATCAATCTGAGCAGCCGCCGGTCGAGGATGGCTGCGAATAGAAGACTTGAACCCGCTGCGAACAGGATCACGAACCAGAGCAGGTCGCCACGGATTGGAATGCTCGCTCCATAGAAGATCGTTATTATGGTGGCGGCGAAGGCGATGAGGAAGCCGAAGGAGATATTGTACATGGCTTTGTGGACAACTACCGACGCTATCGCCTTCCCAATGTCAGAGTTCTCCTCGTTCCTGACCAAGTAAGCCCTTATGATCTCGGTGCCGACTGGAATCGGTATCATCCAGACGACGAACAGGCTGATGAAGGTTGCCTGTATCGCCTCAAAGACGCGGATCCTCACATCCATCCCCCTCAGGAGGATGTACCATGAGACGGCGAACAGAACGAGGCCTAAATAGTTGATAAGGACCGAGATGAGGAAGAGGCCGAAGTTGAACCGCCCCACCCCCAGAAGCACCTTGAAGGGGTTGGAGAAGGCGAGATAGACGATGAAGAAGACCAAGCCCAGAGTGGTGAGCAAAAAGCCACGCCTCTTCCTAAGCACCGCTGCCGCCTCCGCCTACCAACTCCCATGATTCCAAATAAATATCTTGATACCGAAAGATACGAAGAACTTCCTGAAGATCGAGGCTTGGAATACAGGCTCAGATCGCAATTTAAGCTGCTCAACAAGAGGAGATGGATCTGATCCTAGGAAAACAGCGACTTTCCAACACGGGGCTGAACTCATCATTAATCAAATCCTCACTCATCATACAGTACCTTCTACATCCTTCACCATTTAATGAAGAACAAGAAAGCAAACTTAATTTCCCCTCACATCATAGTTACAAAGTAGTTTAGGAGCGGCGACTACGTGAGCGACATCTGGTACGGCCTCGTCCGCTTCACTAGAGAGACAAATAGAAGGATTGTTAGAAGAATGAAAAAGGATTATGTCCTCGTCTGTTTGGATTCGTGTCGCTACGATACCTTTGAAGAAGCCCATGCACCGAACATGAAAATCGTCGGAAAGCTAAGAAAGGCACATAGTTTCGCCTGCTTTACGCCTTCCACGTTGCTGGGCTATCTGATGAACTTTCCACCCATCGGCCTCAACATGGGTAGGCTTTATCCCTACAGGAAGTGGGCTTGGCTCCCAGACGAGTTCAGAAATGACGGGTACGCAACAGCTTTTCTAACAGCGAACGCCGCCATCCCGATGACGGACATCGCCCTCAAGGGACTTTTCACCAACTCATTCACCGTCCACGAGGTTCTCAAGTACGATGGAAAGACATCGGTCGAGGACATCGTCGACGATTCGATCCGATTCTTAGATCGTCACAGCCCCGTCTTCCTCTTCATATTGCTGATTGAGACTCATACACCCATCTACGATGGGAAAAAAGCGAAGATACCTTTTCCCGTACAGCGTCCGTCCTCGGTCTTCTCCTTCCAGAAACGAGCGGTCGAGTTCATAGACGAGAAGATAGAGCCACTGTTCTCAGCCCTGCGAGGAAGGAGGAGACCAGTTGAGGTCACGATAACTTCAGATCACGGTGAACTGCTCGGTCCAATGGAATGGGGGCATAATCCAGGTGACCTGACTATTTTCAAACGCAGTATGATTAACTTTTCGGAAGCACTCTTCGAAATACCCTTCATAAGGGGGGACCTACTATGAGTTGGAGTTATCTTCCTGGTCTAAATCCATGATAGGCTCAGGCTTCGAAGAAGGGATGAGGCCCATAACATCGGAGAGGGTTCTTGAGGAGTTGTTCCTGACTAAGTTTCGATAATCGATAGCTAGTTATAGAAAGGCAGAAGCATGCAGCAGATACGATTACTCGCCGAAGGGGTAGATGAGGGTACTTCACTGAAGTGGAAAAAGTTCGTTTAACATTTATTTTAAAAAGCGGAAGTCCCATGATGTTTGATAGAGATGGCCGAGTCTTCAGCCGATGACCCCTCGATCTCCATCATTGTACCCGTCAAAAATGTAGCGGGAACCATCAGGGACCTCCTTGACTCCCTGATGAAGCTGGACTACGATAAAAATAAGCTGGAGATCATAGTCGTTGACGGAAACTCGACCGATGATACGAGGAAGATTGTGAAGGAGTATGCCGTAACCCTCATCGAGGAGGAGGGACGGGGCCTGAACGCCGCTAGGAACACGGGAATACGATGGTCCACGGGAGAGATCATCGCTTTCACCGACGGTGACTGCGTCGTCCCTTCTGACTGGGCCATGTCAATCGCCAAGAACTTCAGCGACCCTTTCGTCGGTTTCGTCGGCGGCCTGGTCAAAGGGTACAACAAAGATGACTTCCTTTCCGAATATATAGACGAGACTTTCTTCCATGCGAAGCCAGGGTTCAGTGAGAGGAAGGAGGCAACCAACCTCAACCTGCTGCAGTTTCCTGCTGGGTGCAACATGGCGTTCAGTAAGCATACGTTGGAGAAGATCAACTTCTTCGACGAGCGTATCTACTATGGGTTTGATGACCTGGATCCCGTCGAACAGCTGGGCATCAGGGGGTTCCGTATCGTCCTTGACCCCGAAGTCTATGTTTGGCACCAGCATAGGAGAAGCCTCAAAGCAGTGCTCAAACAGCACTTCAACTATGGCAGGGGGGGCGCGCTCCTCATGATCTATAAAAGGGCGAGCAGGCTTGCTCGATGGTTCACGACATACCTCTTCTCCACCACCTTAGCGATCAGCTTTGTATTGATGATGGCAGCGACGGGGATGATCCTGAACCACGTTCTGCTCATCCAGCTCATCTCTGGGTTTGGGCTCGCAGCTTATGTGCTCGTTATGGCCTTCTACATCAAGACGGCGATTAAAAGCCATAGCCTGATGAAGCTGATACTGT
>CAZRAV010000042.1:0-6883 GCA_964598175.1 uncultured Candidatus Bathyarchaeia archaeon
CCCGCGGCCAACAACTTACGAGGCTGCCGCTCTGGCCTCTGAGCTACCGGGGCACCCCTCACCAACTCCTACTGAAGAAGACACACATTTTTAAGAAGTGTGGTCGCCCCACGGCCCGAGGCAGGAACACGGCTCAAGCGAGTCAACGCAATACGGAGAGCAGCACAAAGGCGAGGAAGGCTGCCCCCGCCAATGGTAGGCTCCTTGTAACAAGCCAGACTAAGAATGCGAAGAAGGCTGCAGGGATTAGAGCGCTCAACGCCCCCAAGGAGGTTGATCATGATGACGCCAGCTAACAGCAGGACGAAGAGTCCGATAAACAGCCCCAGGCAGAGAAGATGCAACTCATCGATCCCTTAAGGATTGGAGCGAGGTACAATCCTCGGAGGGATTCGGATTATGTTTTGTCGGTGTAGATGATCCCAGCCTTCTCCAGCTCAGCGATCCTCTCCTCCGTGTAGCCGAGGATGCCCATTAGAATCTCCCTGTTGTGCTGCCCAAGCAGCGGCGCGGCCATCTTGACCTCCCCAGGCGTCTCTGAGAGCTTGACGGGGAAGTTCGGCACCTTCATAAGCCCTACTTTTGGGTGCTCGACCTCGACGAACATGCCGCGTGCGATGAGGTGGGGGTCCTTTACAACCTCGTCGACGTGGTAGATGGGCGCGACGGGGATGTCGGCCTCCACGAAGAAGTCGACCGCCTCGTCCCGCGTCATCTCCGCCACCCTCTTCTCCACCATCTCCTTGTCGACCTCTTTGGCGCCCATGAGCCTCTTCAAGTTGTCCATCGCCTTTGGCGAGAAGGAGGACATCCTAATCCAACCGCCGTCCTTCGTCTTCATCATGCCGCTGGCGCGGCCACGCCCCATGGGGTACTTCTTCCTCAGCTCGTGCGGCTTCATCCCCGAAAGGGTGTACCCCGTTATCGCGGTGTTGTAGGCAACCATGCAGTCGAGCTGTGCTACGTCGATCATCTGACCGACCCCCGTCCTGTCCCGGTGCCTGATGGCTGCGATTATCGTCATGGCCGCCATCGTGGCTGGCCCGAGGTCGCCGTATGCCTGCGCCATCTCCAAGGGTGGCCCCTCGGGGTCGGCGCGGTCTCCCGTCAGCCGGGTGTGGCCGCTCATCGCCTCTGCGATCACGGCGTAGGCACCTCGCGGCGAGTAGGGGCCGTCTTGGCCGAAGCCCGAGAGGGCGGCGTAGATTACCCCTGGATTCAGCGCCTTCAGCACGTCGTATCCTAATCCGAGCCGTTCCATGGTACCGGGACTGAAGTTCTGCACGACCAAATCCGACTTCTTCATCAACTCCTTGAAGATCGTAAGGCCCTCCGGCGTCTTCAGGTTGAGGGTGAGATCCTTCTTGTTCAGGTTGAGGTGGTGGAAGGTGTAGCTGGCGCCGCCGAAGCGGGCTCCCTCAGCTATCCGGTCGATGGCCCCCCACGGGGGCTCGATCCTAATGACCTCGGCGCCGAGGTCGGCCAGCATCATGGTGCACCATGGGCCGAACCACACGTGGCTCAGATCCAGAACCCTGATATCCTCAAGTATCTTAGCCATGTCCTATGCCCCGAATTGGTCTCTACTTATGGAGGTAGCCCTCTTATATGACGTTTATTGCGTCGCTCCTTGCAAACGTTTTATGCTCGGAGGCGCCCCTTGGATGTATGGTGAACGGGGCTTGAGCACAGTCGGCGAGGTCGGGGAGCGGAGACTAATCGACCTGATGATGAGAAACCTCACCCCCATGCCGGATATGCCCGTGCCTTTCTGGGACGATGTCTCCGCCGTCAGCCTCGGGGAAGGGAGGGCAGCCATCCTGAAGACGGATATGCTCGTCTGGGAGACGGACGTGCCCCAGGGGATGACCCCCTTCCAGGCTGCCAGGAAGGCCGTGGTGATGAACTTCAGCGACCTCGCCTCCAAGGGCGTCCGCCCCATAGCATTCCTCGTCTCCCTCGGCCTCCCCCGGAGCCTCAGCGTCGACGTCGTCGAGGAGATGGCCCAGGGTTTCGACGCGGGGGCCCGGGAGCACGATTCCTACGTCATCGGCGGGGATACGAACGAGGCGAGGGATGTGATCATCAGCGGCATGGCCTACGGTGTCGCAGACGAGAAGAAGCTCATGAGGAGGGAGGGGACCAGGCCTGGGGACATTCTGGCGACGACAGGCGGCTTCGGGAAGACCGCGTCCGCCTTCAAAATCCTTCTGGAGGGATATGAGGCGCCGCCAGAGCTCCGAGCCCCCCTAGTGGAGTCGGTCTACATGCCGAGGGCGAAGGTGGAGGAGGGCGTCGCCCTGGCGGAGTCGGACTCAGCCTCGGCCTCCATGGACTCAAGCGACGGCCTCGCCATCAGCCTCCATGACCTCTCCCGAAGTAGCGGTGTCGGATTCAAGGTCGACACGCTCCCGACCTCTCCAGAGGCTGAGGAGTTCGCGAGGCTGCACGGATTACCACTGAGCGACCTCGTCCTCTACGGCGGGGAGGAGTACGAGCTCGTATTCACCGTCAAGTCCGACGAGCTAGACTCTGCGCGCGCGGCCCTGAGGCGAGTCAGCTGCAGCCTCATCGAGATCGGAGAGGCAACGACCGATCGATGCATCGTTTACGTTGATGATGGAGTAGAGAAGCCGATCAGGCCAAGGGGCTGGGAGCACTTCAAGGGATAGGGGCGGCCCGCGAAGTGTTTAGGGTTTCTCGCCTCTCTTTAATCTCTCCTCGATTCCTAGGATCACTTGGGGCAATTGAGATATTCCCTCAATTACGTAATGGGCTCCTGTCCTTCGGAACTTATCATTCGCCGCCTCAATCTTAGCTTTAAGCTCTTCTGGAGACATCTTTTTTATTTCCTCCTCATTAAGCCCTACGAGAGTCCCTGTTTTTGAGACGCCGACAGCCCAAGTCCCTGCGTTGAGGCCCTCTTCTACACCCACCACCGTATCATCTACCTTCACAACGGCCTCAGGAGGAAATACTCTTGTTTCCATCATATTTCTCATGACCATCCATGGAGATGGCCTGCCTTCCGGAACATCATCCGAACAAAAGGTTGCATCGGGTTTGTATCCTTGTTTAATAGCCTCTTCAAGGTTGATCTGAGTCGCTTCTTTGAAGTAGCCGGTTGTTGATCCAATTTTAATGCCTCGTTCTCGCATCCACTCAACGGTTTCAAGTGTCCCAGGAATTAATTTCGAGTAATTCCGAATTACCTCCAGCTGTATCGGTTTGAACAAGTTCTCAAACATGTCATCAACGTCCTCATCTGTCCAGTTACGACCAAAAATTTCCTTCCATTTAGCAGCTACATCAGGATACCATTCAAGAATACATTTTATGTGATCTCTCTTAAACCTCCCCATGGGTCCTCTAGCTTGCTCCATGGAGATTTCGATCCCTTTTCGTTTGAAGACTTCGATAAATACAACCGCTGGTGCATAACATCCATAATCCAGTGTTAGACCAGCCCAGTCGAGAACAACCAATTTAACAGGGCCCTTATACCTCCTATTATATTCCAAATATTTTGCTATTTCCATGCAGAACACCTTCCATTTAAGAACATCTAGATTATGATGAATTTAAATTTTTTACCATGAGTTGTATAATAGACTTCGTGGACAGTAAACTCTTTTATAGTTTAATAAATGAACGAGAGATTAGTTAGGCACATAAGAGGTGAAAAATACGTCAGTAGAGGATGCTCGAAAACTATGTGAGAGGTATAAATCTGAAGGGGACATAAGCACTTCAAAAAGACGGAGAGAGTGGTGGGAAAAACTATCTGAGGAAACGAAGAAGTTATTAGTGGATGATGAAAAATATTTCTTAAATCAAGCATTATCCACACCCTGCTTAAATGTGATAGCCAAATGCCAAGGAATTTACATTGAAGACGTAACGGGAAAGAAATACATGGATTTCCATGGAAATAACGTCCATCATTTAGGCTACGGTCATCCTAAAGTCGTTAACGCCATAAAAGAGCAGATGGACAGGCTGCCGTTCTGCGTAAGGAGATATACCAACGTCACCGCAATTGAACTTGCCAAGAAATTAACCGAGCTGACGCCGGGTGATCTCAGCAAATGCTTGTTCTGCCCAGGCGGAACAGATGCGGTTGAGATAGCTCTTAAACTTGCGATGGGGTACACCGGGAGATTTAAAACGATATCCTGGTGGGACTCGTTCCATGGCGCTTCATTCGGCTCAATAAGCATAGGTGGAGAGGCGATCTTTCGAGGCGAGATATCCCTTCTGCCTGGAACTGAACATATCCCTCCCCCGGACTGCTACCGCTGCCCATTTGGTCGGCCAAGGCATGAGGAATGTAATCTCGAATGCGCTCAAAATGTTAGATACGTCATGGAAAGGGAGGGCGATGTATGTGCAGTGATAGCTGAAACGATAAGAAGCACGCCGTATGTGCCGCCCTACGAATACTGGAAAGAAGTTAGGAAAGCATGCGATGACAACGGTGTGATGTTGATAATCGACGAGATTCCACACGGTCTAGGAACAACCGGTAGAATGTTTACCTGCGAGCATTACGATCTGGTTCCAGACGTCCTTGTCCTTGGCAAAGCACTTGGGGGAGGAGTTTTACCAATTGCGGCTTCCATCGCCAGGGACCGAATGGATGTGATGGGGCATCGCGCTCTGGGCCATTATACCCACGAGAAAAATCCTGTTTTGTGCGCCGCAGCGTTAGCGACCATTGAAGTAATTGAGGAGGAGAAACTAGTCGAAAACGCCTCAAAGCAAGGAGAACACGCTCTGAAGAGGCTAAATGAGATGAAGGATGAACATAAGCTCATAGGAGATGTCCGGGGTAAAGGGCTCCTCATGGGAGTAGAATTAGTGAGGGATAGAAAAAAGACCCGCGCCACAGACGAGGCGGAAGCTGCGATGTACAAATGCCTTGAGAAGGGATTGAGCTTTAAATTAACAATGGGGAACATAATAACCCTCACTCCACCGCTAACAATAAGAAGGGAAGAAATTGATAGAGCTCTTGATATTATAGATGAATCATTGTATGAAGTAGAGCATGGACAACATTAAACAAGTGAAGTTATACAATTGGGATATTACACTACGCGGGTTTAAGTACTTGAACGCGTCGACTATCACCTCTATCATCCTTAAGGCGACAGCTGATGTAAGCGCGATTCAGAAAATAACCCCTTTTAAGGATTTTTTATTGGAGTAATGGGATATCGTCTGTTTTAAAACGCACGCGTGCAAGGCTCCATAATTCGGTGAGGTCGTAAGAGTACCCAAAAATCCAATTCGCGCGTGGATTCAACTGGAGCTACAAAATGACTGTTGATATTTAGATTTTCGACTATTTTCAGGTCATCATGCCCAGGATGAAAACTCCCATAAAGATTACGATAGAGCTTAGCAGGCGCATCCTTCCATATCTCTCACCGAGCAACCCAACGCCGAGGGCGACTCCGATGACGACGCTCAGCTGCCGTATGGCCAGAATATAGCTCACTTGGGCCAGGCTCATGGCCACAAGGACCAGCACGTATCCGAACCTCATCAGGAAACCTGAGACAAGGATCTTCAGTTCGTTGCCCCTCCATTCTGCCGCAACTGCGCCCCATCCCCGCCTCCATAGCACGGCCGGCGTCAGAAATGCAAGAACGAATGCATCAAACCAGAACGCGTACGTGAGGGGAGGCACAGCCGTTACTCCAAGCTTATCCACAAGAGAGTAGATCGACGTGCAGAGCGCTGTCATCAGTGCATACTGTGAGGCAGGACCCCGAAGAGAAGCGATCGGCCTAAGGAAGTCCTGAATGGAGAGGCTCTTCAGGTGTATCATGTAGGCTCCGAGGACAGCCAGAGTGATGCCCAACGCGCCCCACGTCGACACCTCCTCGCCTAGGAAGAGCACCGCAAACACGAAGAGGAATAACGGGGAGGAACGTGCCAAAGGATAGACTACGGAGAGATCCCCCAATTCATATGCTCTCCCCAGTGAAAGAAAATAGAACATCTCTGCGATGCCGCTAACCGTCAGATATGGCACCGCAGCTATGGGCAGACGCCAATCGGGGAGCAGGACGAAGAAGAGAGGGAGCATCGTGAAAAGCGAGGTGAAGGTCATCCACCACATGAAGGCCTCCTTATCTGAGCCCCGCTTGGCGAACACGTTCCAGCATGCGTGGGACACCGCGGAAGCAATAACCATTAAAAAGGGGAGTAACTCCATAACACAAACACCTGCAAAACAGGTTAATATGTTTCGCGCAAAATAAAGTGTAGAAGATCTAACTTTTTAACAAACTGAAGCCAGTCGATCGAGAGACAACATACCAGAAAACAGAGAATCGACGTGAAATATGCTTCTTCTCGGATGCTATTTCAACTTTCACTGAGTTTTCGGACCTTCTTGCTTGAAGGGGATGGAAATAAACTCTTATTCGAGGGATTACTTTAGAATCAATTGAACGGTCGGTAGATCGGTTTGGATGCGGCTTCTCTTTCTCAGGTGAGGAGACGGGTTGAAGATTGGAAGCTGAAGCTCATCGACCTCAGCAGGAGGAACCGCCTCATCTACTTCAGACCGACGAAGAGGTCGAACATCCACATCAGACGCCCCAGCATGAGGCCCATCTTCGAGAGACTAGTCATCAAAGGCAGAAGCTGGGAGATATGGCTGCCGCCCCCAGCCGAGACGACTGGTAGTTCCAGAGTCACATCAAGGAGACGCCCCTCAAAGCCAACGAGGACCCAGCTTGTGCCCGAAGAGACGGATCTCCGCCAGCTTGAGCGGACCCTGAGGAACCTCCACAGGCGTTCAACCTCGGAGTACCGGGAGCGGGGCGTACGCATCCTCTACATAACCTTCGGCATGCTGAACTGGAGG
>CAZRAV010000043.1:0-6832 GCA_964598175.1 uncultured Candidatus Bathyarchaeia archaeon
CCATCCGCACCTTCGGCATCAGGAGGAACGAGCCCATCGCCTGCATGGTGACCCTGCGCCGCCAGAGGGCCGAGGACTTCCTCAGGAGAGCCCTCGACACAGTCGGCAACAGGATCTCTCCCCGAAGCTTCGATCGGAACGGGAACTTCGCCTTCGGCATCAAGGAGCACATTGACATCCCGGGGACGAAGTATGACCCTAATCTAGGTATAGTCGGGATGGATGTGATGGCCAGCGTTGAGAGACCTGGATACAGGGTCGCCCGGAGGAAAAGAGCGAGATCCAAGATCGGACGAGGCCACAGGATGACTCGGGAGGAGGCCATCGAGTTTATTAGGAGTCGTTTCGGAACAGAGGTGGAACTCCGGAGTGAGTGAGAGGAAAGTGCGGAAGTACGGCAAGGGCAGCAGACACTGCGTTCGGTGCGGCACATACGACGGCCTCATCAGACGCTATGGCCTCAACATCTGCAGGCAGTGCTTCCGCGAGGTCGCGGAGCAGCTAGGCTTCAAGAAGTATAGGTGATGGCTTTGGACCTGTTGACGAACGCGCTGAACACCATCATGACCAACGAGGAGAGACACAAGAAGGAGTGCATCATATGCCCTGCCTCGAACCTCATCGGCAGAGTGCTCCGCTTGATCCAGTCCAAAGGCTACATCGGAGAGATAGAGTTCATAGACGACGGGCGGACAGGCAAGTTCCGCGTCCAGCTCTTCAGCCGCATAAACAAGTGCCGGGCGGTGAAGCCCCGATACTCCATCAAGATCAAGGACATGGAGAAATGGGAGAAACGGTTCCTCCCCGGACGCAACCTGGGCACACTCATCATGTCCACGCCGAAGGGCGTCATGACACATGAGACAGCCCAGGAGCATCACCTGGGCGGAAAAATCCTGGCCTACGTCTACTAGGTGATGCATGATGGCCGTCACCATCGTCGAGAACATCGTTGAAATCCCCAACGGGCTGGATGTGAAGCTCGAGGGGAGGCGTGTGACGGTCGCTGGAGAGAAAGGCGAGGTGGCCCGGGACTTCAGCCACACCAAGCTCGAGCTGGCCCTCGAAGGGAACCGGCTCCGGGTCTGGACCGTGAACCCGAGGAAGAAGGAGGCCTCCTTGGTCAACACCATCTCCACCCATGTGAGGAACATGATCAAGGGGGTTACCCAGGGCTTCACGTACAAGCTGAAGATCGTGTTCGTCCACTTCCCCATGACCGTCCGCGTACAAGACGCGAAGGTCGTAATCCAGAACTTCATCGGCGAAAGGAGGCCGAGGGAGGCGGCCATCGTCGGCAGCGCGAGGGTATCCGTCAAGGGCGACGATGTCATCGTCGAGGGCGTCGACATAGAAGAGGTGGGGCAGACAGCAGCCAACATCCAGCGGGCGACGAAGATCAGGCGGAAGGACCTGCGGAAGTTCCTGGACGGCATCTACGTCTACAACAAGGAGTGAGGTGGAAGGCTTGAGCAGCACCGAAGAACGCCGGAAGCAGCTGAAAGTCAAGAAAAAGATCGACAGGAAGAGACCGAGGTTCGTGAAGCCGGAATCATGGCGATACGTCCGAGTCCACCCGAGCTGGCGCCGTCCCAGAGGCCTAGACACCAGGGTCCGAAGGCGGAAGAAAGGGTGGCCCGCCTCACCCAAGGTAGGATACCGTTCGCCAAAGGCCGTCAGAGGTCTCCACCCCTCCGGCATGGAGGAGGTGCCCGTATACAACGTCGGCGACCTGACCATCATCGACCCCGAGACACAGGTCGCCCGCATCGGAGGCTCCGTCGGGGGGAGGAAGAGGATCGCCATCGTGGACGAGGCCCTCAAGCGCGAGATACGGGTACTCAACCCGGCCAAGGGCCGACCAGTCCTGGAGCTCGAGGAGGAAGAAGAAGACGAGACGGAGGAAGACGAGGCGGAGGCCGAGGAGACATGAATCTCAAGAGCCAGAGACGATTGGCAGCATCCATCCTGAAGGTTGGTGTCAACAGGGTGTGGATCGACCCCGAGAGGGCGGAGGAGGTCGAGATGGCCATAACCCGGTCGGAGATGAGGAAGCTCATACACGAGGGCGCCATCAAGGCCGCGCCTGAGAAGAGCCAGAGCAGAGCAAGGGCGAGAGCCCTAGCCGCCAAGAAGAGGGCGGGGAGGCGGAGGGGACCGGGGACCAGGAAGGGCGGCAAGCACTCGGTCATATCTCGGAAGACCAGATGGATGAACAGGATCAGGGCGCTCAGGCGTAGGCTCCGCTCCCTCAGGGAGCGGAGGGTGATCACGGTGAGCACCTACAGGAGCCTCTACATGAAGACGAAGGGAGGCGAGTTCAGGAGCATCGCCGAGCTGGAGAGATACATCACGGAGCAGGAGCTCAGGAGGAGGTCGTTTGGCTAAGGGACCGAGATACCGGGTGCCGTACCGCAGGCGGCGGGAGCACAAGACCGACTACAAGGCCAGGCGCATCCTCGCAACCTCGAGCAGCCCCCGGTTCGTGATGAGGCCATCGGGCAGGAACATCCTCATCCAGATAACGAGATCGGAGATCGAGGGCGACCGAATAATCACGCAGACGAGCTCGGCCGAACTCGTAAAGAGGTTTAGATGGCTGGGAGGGAGGAAGAACACGCCCTCCGCCTACCTCCTCGGCCTCATAGCGGGACACAAAGCGTTGAACCTTGAGGTCGAGTCTGCCATCCTTGACTTGGGGCTCATGAGGCCGTCAGCGGGTTCGAGACTCTTCGCAGCGGCCAAGGGGGCTCAGGACGCAGGGCTGAAGGTACCATGCGACAGCGACATCATGCCGAGCGCTGATAGAATCGAGGGCGCGACCATCGCGGAGCATGCCAAGAACATGGCGGAGAACCCCCCAGAGTACGAACGCAGATTTTCAGACTACCTCCGGCGCGGCCTGAGGCCGGAGAGGCTGAACGACCACTTCAGGGAGATCAAGGCGAGGATAGAGGAGGAGTTCACCAGTTGAGCGACAGACGCGCACGCGCGCGCGAGTCCGCCCTCAAAGACTGGGTCCCCAAGACGCGGCTCGGCAGAATGGTTCTAGAGGGCCAGGTCACGTCCATCTACGAGCTCTTCCAAGAGGGATACAAGATCAAGGAGGTCGAGATCATCGACTTCCTCGTGCCAGAGCTGAGAGATAATGTCATCGACATCAACCTCGTCCAGAAGCAGACCGACGCCGGGGAGAGGTCGAGGTTCCAAGCGATAGTCGCCGTCGGCAACAGCGAAGGCCTCATAGGCCTAGGCATAGGGAAAGCTCGGCGGGTCAGGAACGCCATCGAGAAGGGGATCAGGATCGCGAAGCTGAACGTCTACCCCGTCAGAAGGGGATGCGGAAGCTGGGAGTGCGACTGCGGAGAGCCCCACACCCTCCCCTTCAAGGTAACGGGGAAGAGCGGCAGCGTCAACGTGACCCTGATACCAGGGCCGAAGGGGCTGGGACTGGTCGTCGGTGACACGGCGAAGGCCGTCCTGAGCCTAGCCGGCATAAAGGACTGCTGGTCCAAGTCCATCGGCGCCACCCAGACGACCACCTCCTTCGCCTTCGCCACCTTCGAGGCCCTAAAGAACACGACGAGGATGATGACGCCAAGGGACTGGGCGGTTTAGAATGGAGCGCAGAAGCCTACTCGCCATCCGCATCAGGGGCGGGGTGAACGCCCCCGTCAGGGTCAAGGACACGCTGCGGATGCTGAGGATGGAGCGGAACAACACCGCGACCCTCCTCGACGACAGACCAAACTACCTGGGCATGCTCCAAAAGGCGAAGGACTGGATCACATGGGGCGAGCCGACAGTTGAGACCATCCAACTCCTGCTGGAAAAGCGGGGCAAAGCCACCGGAGGCGACCGCATCGACGCCGAGACTCTAACTGCCCTTGGATACGAGGATCTGGACGAGTTGGCCGCGGTCCTCCACGCATGCAAGATCCAGTTCAACAAGCTCGACGGCGTAAAGCCCTTCTTCCGGCTCCACCCCCCCAGCAAGGGGTTCAAACGCACCGTAAAGCGGCCCTACCGAGCCCACGGGGAGCTCGGATACCGAGGAGACGCCATAAACGACCTCGCCAGGCGAATGTGCTGAGGCGTACACGGCTTTATTAGCAACAAGTTTTTATTGAAAACACCTGTCTTCAATACGGACGGTGGAGGCTTTGCCCCATAAACTGAGGAAGACAAGGAAGCAGCGCGGCTCAAGAACCATGGGATACGGGAGGGTCGGTCAGCACCGAAAAGCCGGAGGTAGGGGCGGCAAGGGCAAGGCAGGAGGCAGGAAACACTTCTGGATCCAGACACTCAAGTACAACCCGGAAAGGTTCATGAAAACCGGGTTCAAGCCTCCCTCAGCTTTGAAACCCCGACACGAGGTCATAAACATCGGGGAGCTTGAGGATCTAGCGCTGCGGACATTCGGAGCGGAAAAGCTCAGAGCTGGGGCAGAGCCCCTGGACCTCAACCTAACCGAGCTGGGCTATGGCAAGCTTCTCGGCAGGGGGAAGGTCAGGGTACCGCTGAGGGTGAGGGTCCCAGCCCACACGCCGAGAGCCCTTGAGAAGGTCGAGGCGGCTGGGGGAGAGATCGTCGAGCCCGAGTGATGTAGATGGGGCGTTTTCTCCAGCTCTTTGAGCCTATCTCCCGTTTCATCCCGGAGGTGAAGCCCCCCGAGCGGAAGGTCAGCTTCAATTCACGCCTAATGTGGACTGGGCTGGCTCTCATCATCTACCTCGCCATGTCTGAGATCCCCTTATACGGCATACCCATCAAGGGGGACAGCGAGTACATGTTCACGTGGCGAGTCATATTCGCATCGACCCACGGGACGCTGATGCAGCTGGGAATCGGCCCCATAGTAACGGCCGGACTCATCATCCAGCTCCTCGCCGGATCGGGCATCATCGAGTGCGACTTCTCCAATACGGAGGACAGGGCACTGTTCACGACGGCGAGCAAGGTCTTCTCCTTGGTCATGGTCATATTCCAGGCCCTACTCCACATAGTGAGCGGAGCCTTCGGCACCGTCACCTTCGGCATCTCCATCCTCCTCTTCGGGCAGCTCCTCGCCGCGGGCTTCATCATCATGATGCTTGACGAGCTGGTGCAGAAGGGCTGGGGAATCGGCAGCGGCATCAGCCTCTTTATAGTCGCGGGGATCACGCAGCGTATCTGGTGGAGCTCCCTCAGCCTGATACCTGTCGGAGACGGGAAGAGGTATGGCGCCATCCTCGCATTCTTCGAGGCCATCTTCAAGCGTGAACCCGTATGGAGCTGGTTCCACAGGACTGGTAACATCCCCGACATGATCGGCTTCATCACCACCGTTCTCGTCTTCGCCTTTGTCATCTACATCGAGGGGATGCGCGTCGAGCTTCCCATCTCCCATTCCAGGTTCAGGGGCTTCAGGGGCAGGATGCCCCTCAAGCTCCTCTACGTCTCAAACATCCCCGTTATCCTCGCCTATGCCCTATTCGCCAACATACAGATGGGAGCCCAGATCATCTGGCAGCGGTGGAACACGGACAACTCCAACTTCTGGCTCAACCTGATTGGGACGTACAACCAGACGGACCGGGGCCCTTTGCCGGACGGAGGCCTCGTCTATTACACAACCTCCCCCGGCAGCCTCGACGTGATCTTTAAAGATCCCGTACGCGCCTTGATTTACGCCCTCATCGTCGTCGCCATATGCGTCGTCTTCTCAATGACTTGGATAGAGATCGGCGGCCTGGGACCCGAGAGGGTGGCGGATCAGCTCCTGAGCTCGGGGATGCAGGTGCCGGGCTTCAGGCGCAGCAGGAAGCCCATCATGAGCCTGCTCAACCGCTACATCCCCACTATAACCGTCATCGGGGGCCTCGTCGTGGGTCTGATAGCCGCCATCTCCGAGTTCTTCGGCGTCTTCGGCTCCGGCATGGGCGCCCTCCTCAGCGTCAGCATCCTCTACCAGTACTACCAGACACTGGTGCAGGAGCAGATTGAAGACCTTTACCCCTTCCTCCGCGGCGCCCTCAGATAGAGATAAGGACGCATCTTCATGTCTGAGAATATTACGGTGAAGCTCTACCACGAGGACCCCTACCTGAGGGAGTTCGAGGCTAAGGTCACGAACATAGACGGAAACGAGGTAATGCTTGACAGAACCGCGTTCTACCCTGAGGGCGGCGGACAGGAGGGCGACACAGGCCTCGTCGGCGGCGTCAGGGTCACGAACACACGGATAGTGGATGACCGTATTGTGCACGTCCTCGAGGCGCCTCCCAGCTTCAGGATCGGCGACGCTGTGAAGTGCAAGATCGACTGGAAGAGGCGCCACAGGACCATGAAGCTCCATTCGGCTGCACACATCATGGAGCACTTCCTCTGGCAGCGGCTAGGCGAGCTCAAGCGGCTCGGCTCCCACGTCGACGAGAAGAAAGACCGTGCCGACTACGAATACGATGGTAGGCTCCCACCGGACGAGCTAAAAATGGTCGAGGAGGCGACAAACCGCTTCCTGGCCGAGGGACACGAGATCAGGATACGCCTCGACCCTTCGAGGCCGGTGATACGCATCTGGAGCTGCGGGGGCATCGAGATGCCGTGCGGAGGCACCCATGTCCGGAACACGAGGGAGATCGGTGCCATAAGGCTCAAGCGGAGGAACCCGGGAAGGGGCGTGGAGCGCGTCGAGACCACCCTGGCCGAGGTCGAACAGAGTCCTTGAAGACTTTTATATAGCCCCTGAGGGGCTTGGATTCTGAGAAGGTACCAGAGATGTTTCAGCCAGCGAGGGGTACGAGAGACTTCCTCCCCGAGGAGATGTTGAGGCGCAACTGGGTCCTCGACC
>CAZRAV010000044.1:0-6802 GCA_964598175.1 uncultured Candidatus Bathyarchaeia archaeon
ACAGTCGCCGAGTACCAGACCTACAATCACAACCCATACGAGTACCTTGAGTACGTTGGGGAGACGAGCTTCGGCACCCCTGTCCACATCAACGCGGAGGTGATGGGCTGCGACCTCAAGATCGGCATCGGCACCGTCCTATTCCACAGGCTCATGGGGTTCAGCGGCGGCGCCAAGATAATCATGCCAGGCGTCGCAGGCATAGAGACCATCGAGCACAACCACGGCGACATCGGCGGCTTCGGCCCGGGGAGGACGCCCCACTCCTCCACAGGCTACCTGAATAACGAAGGCAACCATATACGGCTCGACTCCGAGGAGGCAGCCCGAATGGCCAGCCTCGACTTCAAGGTCGACACCGTCCTCAACCTCCGCCGAGACCCCATCGAGGTCTACGCCGGAGACTTCGTCGAGACCCAGCGGAGGGCCTGTGTAGCCGCCAGGGGTTGGCACAGGTCGGAGGTGCCGACGGAAATGGATATCGTCGTCGCCAACACCTACATGAGGGCCAACGAGGCGCAGATCGGGATGTGGCCCGCCTCCTGCTCGGTGAAGGAGGACGGCTCCATCGTTCTTATCGCCAACGACCTCGACGGCGAGATCAACCACTGGATCTTCGGTCGACACGGGAAGAACAGGGGCGCCCGCCTCTGGAACCCAGAGCGGAGGCCTCTGCTAAGAGGAAAAATGCTCATCATCTACTCACCCTACAAGATGCGCTCCTATGACATGAAGCTAGGCTTCTCGGAGCAGACAGTTTGGATTACTGACTGGGATGAGGTTCTGGAGGTACTGAAGACGGAACACGGTCCAGGGTCGAGGGTCTCCGTCCTCCCCGACGCCACTTTCGGCATCCCAGAGACAGCGATGGAGGAATCGAGATGAAGAAGGCGGTCCAGATCGATGAAGAAGATAACGTCGCTACGGTCACGTCGAACGTCTCGCAGGGCGAGGCTGTGGAAGTACTCTCACCCGAGGGCGCAGTCATACTCAGGCCGAAGGCCCTCGACGCGATCCCCTTCGGACACAAGGTTGCCCTAGTCGAACTCGAGCGTGGCGACACCGTCATCAAGTACGGTGAGACCTTCGGCGTCGCCTCCAGACCTATCAGGGTCGGCGAGTGGGTCCACACTCACAACGTTGAGAGCGCGACGGTTCCCACATCAACAAGAAGGGAGGAAGCCCCATGACCGAGTTCAACGGATTTGAGAGGCCTGACGGGGCTGTAGGAGTACGCAACCACCTCCTCGTCTTAGCGCCCATCGACTGCAGCTTCGAGCCCGCGAAGAGGATCGCGGCACAGGTGGAGGGGGCAGTCGCTGTCACCCAACGCCATGGCTGCGGTCTCGACGAGATGGTGGCCAACACCCTCATAGGCGTAGGCTGCAACCCCAACGTCGCCGGCGTCCTCCTCGTCGGCCTCGGATGCGAGACCCTGACCTCCGAGTTCCTTGCCGAGGGGATCGAGAAGACCGGGAAGCCGGTCGAGATCGTGATCTGCCAGCGGGATGGCGGCACACTCAAGACAATCGAGAAGGGGACCCGAATCCTGCAGCAGATGGCCCAGGAGGTCGCAGTGCTCAGGCGAGAGCCTTTCCCGCTATCGAAGTTGACCCTCGCCGTCGAATGCGGGGGCTCAGACGCGACCTCAGGGCTGGCTGCTAACCCGGCGACGGGCGTCGCCGCCGACATCCTCATCGACGAAGGAGGCGCCGTCATCTTCAGCGAACCTCAGGAGATGACCGGAACCCAACATGTCCTCGCCAGGCGCGCTGTCAACGACGAGGTCGCAAAGGAGATCCACGGGATGATCAGCCGCCAGGAGCGGCGGATGAAGGCGATGGGCATAGACAGCCGCTTCATGTCGAAGGGGAACATCGACGGCGGCCTAACCACCATAGAGGAGAAGAGCCTCGGTGCCATCCGCAAGGGCGGTACCCGGCCCATCGAGGGCGTGCTGGAGAACAGTGGGCGTAGGCTCCAGAGGCCAACCCATGGCGGCCTCTGGCTCCAGGACGGTACGGGCTGGGACATCCCCTCCGTCACACACATGGTGGCCGCCGGCGCACAGGTCGTCGCTTTCACAACGGGAAGAGGGTCCACCATCGGTCACGCCATCGCACCTGTCCTCAAGATCACGGGAAACCCAGAGACGTACACTTGTATGGCTGATAACATGGATATCAACGCGAGTACAATCCTCGACGGAAGCGAGTCCCTGCGAGCCGTAGGTGAACGCATCTTCAAGGCAATCGTCGAGGTCGCATCCGGCTGGAAGACGAAGGCTGAAGCCCTCGGCTACCAAGACTTCGTAGTCTTCAGCAGGAATTGGATAGCAGAGCGCCTCCTCGGCTTCTGCTGAGCTTATACCCTGTCTTCGAGGGGGAGGCCAGTTGTCAAATCGGGAGATGTCCATGTCCGAGGGAAATCTCATATGCTTCGAAACCGCTTAAGACTGCGATGAGGCTGCAGAGCGGATTCGATATCGAGGTCATTGCGACGGGCGACGAGATTCTATTCGGAAGGATTGTCGACACGAACTCCTCGTGGATCGCGAGGAGAGCCTCGGAGGTCGGAGCCAACCTGAGGCGCATAACCTGCGTCGGGGACGACATGGATGAGATAACTGAAGCCCTCAAGGATGCGCTATCCAGAGGTGTCAAACTCATCATCTTCACAGGAGGTCTAGGCCCCTCAGAGGACGATGTCACCATCCAAGCCATCGGGAGGGCAACAGGACGGAGGGTAGAACTCAACCCAGAGGCGGTCAAGATGATCCGCGAAAAATGCGCTGCTTTGGGAGTGGAATCCACGCCGAGGAGGGAGCGGATGGCCCGCCTCCTCGAAGGTTCTAGGCCCATCCAGAACCCCGTGGGGATGGCGGCGGGCATGGTTCTTCAGGAGGGAGGGACTACTGTCGTGACGCTTCCCGGCGTCCCCGAGGAGATGAAGGCGATGTTCGACGAGTATGTCGCCCCATTGATCGCAGAGAAAACGGCCTCTAGATTTCTGGCCAAGACCGTGATGATCTGTATGGTTTGGAAGGATTTCTTCCCGATATACAGATCCTTGGTGAACAATTTCAACGATGTGTACCTTAAAATGGGCGGCATCCCACCTCTGAGTGCGGATGAGAGGGAGAAGGTCAGGGACATCAAGGTTGATATCGTTGTGGAGGCCGCGTCAAAGGCGGAATGCGAGCGGAAGATGGACTCCTTCCTCCGAGAGTTCAGGAACAGAATCGAGGCAAGCGGCGGCAAACTGATCACGCAGTAGAAGTCTCCTACTAACGTGTCAATCACAGCCGATTCAATTCCGATTCGTTAGTAATTGAAGCATAATCATCATCAGGCTGAGTTGCTAATGCCGCTTTTCTCAAATCGTTATATGTGTGCAGAGTGTCTTACGATGCGGTGGTTATCTATGTGCGAGTTCAAGGTCTTCCTGGACGGTAAGAAGGTGATGGAGGACGTGATCGTCGCCGTAGCGGATGAGCGGGGGATCACTCTCAGGGATGTGGTGGGAGAGACGAAATTGTTCGAGGATGTCAGCATCGTGGAGGTCAACGTACCCGCGACGAAGCTCGTCCTCAAGGGCAGCTAGACCAAGTCGCCGAGGTCGCTGAACTCGATCTCTCCCTTGAAATATCTCGGGAGCAGCTTTGGTAGGGTTGCGGTTCTCTGCCTGACCTGTTCCCAGCTGTCCCGGTCCCTCACGGTGACAGTTTCTTCCTCCAGCGTCTCGTAGTCGACGGTAACGGCTAATGGCGTCCCGATCTCGTCCGAGCGCGCGTATCGCCTGCCGATGGATCCACTGTCATCGTACACCACGACGAAGTCCTCCTCTTGCAGCAGCTTCTGAACCTCGGCTGCCTTCTCTGGTAGACCGTCCTTCGTGACGAGAGGGAGCACCGAGACGTTGATGGGTGCCAACCTCCTCGGAAAGGCGAAGATGTTCCGCTTCTTCTTCCGCCGATATGACGTTTCCAGCACCATGTGGAAGAGGCGTTCCAGACCGAAGCTGGGCTCGACGACATGGGGGACAGCCCTTGAGCCGTCGGGACGTAGCACCGTCATGTCGACGCCCGACCCCTGATGGTGGGCTCTGAGGTCGTAGTCAGTCCTATAGGCGTGGCCAGCGACCTCGATCCAGCCCCAGCTCTCAAGCCGTACCTCGTGGTCGAAAGTCTGGGCAGAGTAGTGGGACCGCTCCTTAGGTAAGTGAGCCCTGAACCGCTGACGCTCGGGGGGGACACCGAGGTGGGAGATGAACATCTTTGAGACGCCCATGAAGTACGCCTGCCACTCGGTCAGGATGTGGCCCGCCTCGACTGCCTCCTTGAGGGTCAACTTCAGCGATGTCTTCTCGCTCTCCGCTTCCATATCCTCCGTCAGCAGGCTGACCTCCTCATCGGAGACCTCGTTGAACCACGGACAGGTCGGCTGCTGGGGGTCGAAGAAGAGCTCTAGCTCCATGATAGTGAACTCCCTCACCCGCAACAAGCCGCGGCGGGGGGAGATCTCGTTCCTGAGAACCCTTCCCGTCTGGGCGAGCGCGAAGGGCAGCTTCTCCCGGGCGTGCTGGAAGCCTCGTCTGAAGTTTAGGAACATCCCTTGGGCCGCCTCGGGCCTGGCGTAGCCGACCTCGCCTCCCGTGGCGCCGATGGAGGTCTGAAACATGGTGAGGAATGTGACGGGCTCCTTGAACTCTCCACTGCAGTTGGGACACCTGATGGCGTGTTCCCGGAGCAGTCTCTTGACCTCCTCGCCGCCCATGGCCTCAACGTTCTCCAGTCCAGTCTTATCTTCGATGACGTGGTCCGCGCGGAAGGTCCGCCCACACTGGGTGCACTCGACCAAGTGGTCCTTGAAGTGGTCGAGGTGGCCGGAGGCCTCGAAGACCCGGGAGGAGTTGATGATTGGGGCCTCCAGCTCGAGGAAGCCATGTCGTCGGACGAAGAACTCCCTCCAGGAGTCCTCGATGTTCCTCCTCAGCTTGGTGCCCAGGTTTCCGTAGGTATAGAAGCCGCTTAGACCACCGTAGATCTCGATGGAGGGCCAGAAGAACCCTCTCCTCTTCGCTATCTCCGTGATCCTGTCGTAGATGCCGACCGGTGCCATCTCTCAACAGCCTTTATTCCTATTGAAGAGGTGAACTTATAAAAGTGATAATCCAGAAAACACGACCCACACGCTCCACCTCCCATAAGACAGGCCATGAAAAAGGAGGAGGCTTCCTTCATGCTTCTTGTTATTCTATAACGGGCCTGAACTTGTAGCCGTATTCTATGATTCCTGAGGTGCCGTCCTCTTTCACCCTGCGGAAAGTCGCCTCCACACGCATCCCTGCCTTCATCTCGTCGGGCTCGATGTCGACGACCTGGGAGAGCAAGCGGACGCCATCATCAAGCTCTATGAGGGCTACTACGTAGGGCGCGTACTTCTCATAGTCCCTCGGCGGGTTCCTGATGGTTGTCCACGAGACGACGGCCCCCCTCTCGCCGAGCTTGCACTCCTCGAGGTCTTTGGAGCCACATCGAGGGCAGACGACCCTTCTAGGGAAGAATATGGCGCCACAGTCAGCGCACATCTCCCCTATCAGCCTGTACCTGTACTTTATCTCTCGCCAGTACCTCGGGACGCTCATCTCAACCCCCCCTCAGGATTGTTACGGCGCATGTTGACCCTAGGCCCCCTAGGTTCTGCGCCAGACCAATCTCTGCGCCGTCGACCTGGCATGGACCCGCCTCACGCCGGAGCTGGAGGGAGATCTCGGCTATCTGGTATAGGCCCGTCGCCCCCATAGGGTTGCCCCGGGCCTTCAGCCCGCCGAAGGTGTTGGTCGGGAGCTCGCCTTCACGCGCGGTGCCACCCTCTGCGACGAAGGCTGCCCCCTTCCCCTTCTCGACGAAGCCGAGGTCCTCCAAGGAGATGACGCCGGTTATGGTGGTCTCGTCATGGACCTCCAGAACATCGATGTCGCCGGTGGAGATGTCCGCCGCCTTGAAGGCTCTGCCAGCCGCCCGTCCCACAGCGTCGAATGTCAGGATGTCAGGCCTCTCAGTAAGGTAGTAGACATCAGTTGCAACAGCCGTGGATGCTACCTCGACCCCGTCCACGGTCTCATCCATAGGTCGGAGGAGGACAGCTGCCGCGCCGTCCCCGATGCCAGAGCACTCCAGCACGTGTATGGGGTCAGCCTCCATCGGTGACGCAATCACCCTCTCTATGCTGATCTTGAAGGGGTACTGCGCGTGAGGGCAACCCGCAGCGTGCTCATGCCCCCTGACGGCGAACATGGCGATCTCCTCCGCCGCGGCTCCGAACCTCTCCATGTAGTACCTGTGGATGAGCCCGCTGAGGCCCACCTTCGTGACGCCGGTGTAGGCGGTGTACTCCTGATCCTCGGACATCGCGAGAGAGGCCGCGAGATCCCCCGGGAGGACATCGCTCATCTTCTCCACGCCCCCCACCAACACACAGTCGTAGAGACCGGAAGCCACAGCCTTCACGCCCTCGTGGAAGGCGACGCCTCCGCTGGCGGATGCCGCCTCAACCCTGAGGGCGGCGATCCCCCTCTTTCCGAGGGCGTCGGCCATCATAGCCCCCAGGTGGAGCTGCCTCTGGAGGGTGGCCGAGCCCATGTTCGAGACGTAGAGGGCATCGATCTCGTCGGTTCCAGCTTCATCGAACGCCTTCAGCGCCGCCTCCGTAAACAGATCCCTGATGGACTTATCCCAGTGTTCTCTGACGCGGCAGAAGCCGACGCCCGCTATGGCGACTCCTCTCATCGCTGGATCTTT
>CAZRAV010000045.1:0-6725 GCA_964598175.1 uncultured Candidatus Bathyarchaeia archaeon
CCTTTGTCGTGATCAGTTTTTCAGCCAGTTCCTTAATCGCCTTAACGGATCCTCGTAAAGACGAGGCATCTCAAGCAGATACTATACGTAATATATGACCTCCTAAAATTCTGAGGTGAGACTGTAGCATCTTTAAAAAAATATTCAAGCTTCATTTAAACATTTTACGTTTCGAGAAAAGCTGTCCTAGGAGTGCTTCTTCGGATAAATTTTTAAAGGTCGACGCATATACATTATGAATTTAACCTAGACTAAATAGTGATATCCGATGAAGGATTCAACCGAACATGGGGGTACAATCGCAGAGTTAGAGGATCCTTTCAGCAGAAACCGACAAGAGATGGGGCTTTTGAAGACGAGGATGTCAAAGGTGAAACATAAGATCGCTGTCATAAGCGGAAAGGGAGGAGTGGGTAAGAGCCTGGTCACCGTCAACCTCGCTATGGCCTTAGCCATGCGTGGGAGGAGCGGGAGGGTTGGCATCCTTGACGCAGACATCCACGGCCCATGCGTCCCAAAGATGCTCGGACTTAAGGGCAGCCTACTCCAGTCTGGCCCACCTGGCATATTTCCTGCTTTCGGCCCGCTTAACATAAAAGTGGTCTCAATGGGCTTCCTGCTTCCAACAGACGATTCACCTGTAATCTGGAGGGGCCCTCTGAAGATGGGGGCCATCCGCCAGTTCCTCTCGGAGATAGTCTGGGGCGATCTGGACTACCTGCTTATCGACTTGCCCCCAGGCACAGGGGATGAGCCTTTGAGCGTGCTCCAGATGCTCCCGGAGATGGATGGTGTCGTGGTAGTCACCGTGCCAAGCGAGGTATCCCAGGACGTTGTGAAGAAGGCTGTGACGTTCGCCCGTAAGATGGGAGTTCCTATACTCGGGATCGTTGAGAACATGAGCAGCCTGGTCTGCCCCCACTGTGGAGGACTCATAGATGTATTCGGCGTCGGCGGAGGCGAAAAGGTCGCTAAAGATATGGACATATCCCTGTTGGGAACCATTCCATTGGATCCCCGAATATCTATCGCCATGGACGCGGGCACTCCTTTCATCGTCTCGGAGCCTGAATCACCGGCATCAAAGGCATTCGACGCGATAGTGGAGAAGATTGAGAGCTTAACGGAGAGGGATGTGAGTTGAAGGTTGCAGTATCGTCCTCAGGAACCGACCTATCCAGCCAACTGGACCCTCGCTTCGGTAGGTGTGCCTACTTCATAATAGTTGACTTGGATTCAATGACTTTTGAAGCAATCTTGAACACGGCTGTCGGCTCGGCCCATGGAGCGGGAATACAAGCGGCTCAGCTGGTAGCCTCAAGAGGCGTTAAGGTCGTATTGACTGGCAATATTGGCCCCAATGCCTACAACGCCCTCTCCGCATCTAAGATTCAGATTGTTATAGATGTCTCGGGTACAGTAGGGGAAGCTGTTGAGATGTTCAAACGTGGAGAATTACAAGCCACCGGGAGACCAAACGTCGGTGGACACTTCGGTATGGGAGGAAGGAGAGCTGGCCGAGGAAGAGGTGGAAGGCGTCGATGAGCGGAAATATGAAGATTGATCCATCTTTACATGAGGTGTACAAATGGTCAAAATAGTTATTCCGGTGATGGATGAGAAGGGCGAGTTGCTCTCAGCACATTTTGGGAGGGCTCCATACTTCGCGTGGTTTAAGATCAAGGAGGGCGAGGTCGTCGATATGGGAGTGGTCCCTAACGACAGCGAGCACTTTGGAGGCGTAGGCCGACCACCTGAGCGTATACACAAGCTGGGACCTGATGCTGTGGTCACAACAGGGATGGGCATGAGGGCTATCAACATGTTCCAGCAGCTGGGCGTAGCCGTCCTGCAGGCTAGAGGGCAGAGTTCATCGGAGAACATTGCCTCGTTCATAAGGGGCGAACTTTCTGAGCTGACGGAGGGCTGCCTCCACGCCCGCGAACACTAGGAGCATGTAGAGTTAGATTTGAAGATAGTTGTGGCCAGCGGCAAGGGTGGCACAGGAAAGACCTCTGTAGCCGTCAACTTCGCCTTATCCCTGGGAAATGTCCAAGTACTAGACTGCGACGTAGAGGAGCCCAACGCCCACATACTGCTGAAACCAGAGATCAAGGAATCGATCCCGGTTAAGCTCCTCGTCCCGAGGATTCAGGAGGGAAGGTGCAATTACTGTGGAGAGTGCGCCCGCTTCTGCCAGTATAATGCTCTCTTCGTCGCCGGGGAGACGGCTATGGTCTTTCCAGAACTCTGCCATAGTTGTGGTGGCTGCAGCGTTGTCTGCCCCAGGGACGCCATAATCGAGGAGCCTAGGCAGATAGGCAAGGTCGTAAAGGGCTCGACGGGGGGCATAGACCTCGTCTATGGGGAGCTGAACGTAGGCGAGCCTATGGCCGTCCCGGTAATAACAGCCGTTAAGAAGCACATTGATGATGAGGTCGATGTCATCCTTGACGCTTCACCGGGAACCGCTTGCCCCCTCGTTGAGACCGTCCACGGTTCCGATTTTTGCATTCTGGTGACGGAGCCGACGCCCTTCGGCATCCACGACTTGCAGATTGCAATCGAGGTAGTGAGACAGCTCAATGTGCCCATGGGGGTTGTCGTGAACTTCGCCGGTATTGGTGATCGAGGCGTATACGATTACTGCGATGAAAAAGATATACCCATCTTTATGGAGATCCCCTTCGACCGCAAAATAGCCGAACTCTATTCGAGAGGAATCCCGTTCGTTACCGAAATGCCAGCATGGAAGGAGAGATTCATTGATCTTGCAGGCCGAATAAAGGAGGTAACGGACACATGAGGCAGATTACAATACTCAGTGGCAAGGGAGGAACCGGGAAGACAACGATCACGGCGTCCTTCGCCGCCCTGTCGGAAAATGCCGTTTTCGCCGACTGTGACGTCGACGCCTCCAATCTGCACCTGCTCCTAAAGCCCGAGATACAGGAAACAATAGAGTTCAAGGGGTTGAAACTCGCCATTGTAGACCCTGAGAGGTGTACTAGATGCGGCCTATGCGTTGAGAAATGCCGCTTCAATGCCATCCATGACTACGTAGTTGACCCTATCCACTGCGAGGGCTGCAAGGTCTGTGTCCAGTTCTGCCCTGTTGGCGCCATCAACTTCGTCGACAGGGTCTGCGGACACGCTTATGATTCTAAGACAAAGTACGGCCCCATGAGCCACGCGAGGTTGACGCCAGGCATGGAAAACTCAGGAAAGCTCGTCACTCTCGTCAGGCAGAACGCGAAGAGACTCGCCGAGGAGAGTGGACGTGAGCTTGTGCTGGTTGACGGACCGCCAGGCATCGGTTGCCCTGTTATCGCGTCTCTCTCCGAGATCGATGCTGGTCTCATAGTTGTGGAGCCCACCCTCTCAGGCATCCACGACTTGAAACGGGCGATTGAACTGCTATATCATTTCAAAGTTGAGCCCATCGTATCAGTGAACAAGCATGATCTGAACGACGAGAATACGAAGGTCGTAGAAGATTTCTGTACGGAGAACAGCATCGACATCGTGGGCTTGGTCCCATTCGACCCGACAGTAACAAAGGCGATTGTGGCAGGCCAACCAGTGGTAGAATATGCTCCTAAGTCTCTGGCTTCGGAGGCAATAAAAGAGATGTGGCAGGAGGTAAAACTCCATCTAGGTTTATGATTTATCCAGGTGTTTGTAATGTGGATTCCAAGCTATATCAATTTCGTGAAGAAACAAATTAAAATGATTTCAATGGAGTGATGAAAGATACCAACAGTAATTAAAGAAGTAAAAGACATCTTGTGTCGCTATATTCCGAACATCAATGATATCCGTGTCGATAAAGTATACGTAGGACTTGGATACACAGGAGTCAAGCTGGAAGGAGGGCAGGCCGGGATATGTCACAGTCTGCTCTCTGAGATAACGCCAGGTTGTTGTCAAATAATTCAAGGTGCTGGGACAATCGCTGGACAGCCTGCACTGGAGCTACTTAGCCTGACAGATTCTTGGGATTTGAGAGAACGCATCATCGGCATCGCCACAGTCAATGCGCTCTCACAGATCGTTTTCGAGGCTCACCCTGATAAATACGCTGTCGAGAAGAGGAATCTAATAGAAGTTCTTGAGGTTAGTCCAGAAGATGTTGTTGTCTTGATCGGCGTTATTATACCGTTTATACCCTTTTTGAGGTCTAAGGCTAAGCAACTTTACATCTTGGAGCGGGGAGTTCGGAAGGAGAAGGAGATTCTTCCGGACTTTGCGTGTGAGGAAATAGTTCCGAGGGCTGATGTTGTCGTCATAACGGGAAGTTCCTTAGCAAATGGTACCATAGATCGGCTCTTAGAGCTTTCAGAGAAAGCTAAGACGGTTGCGATTGTAGGTCCAACTGTAAGTTGTATTCCGGATCCTCTGTTCGATAGAGGAGTTGATTTCACCGGTGGATTAAGGATAATAAATCCGGATAAGGCCATGCAGATAATTGCTGAGGGAGGGGGGACGCCTCAGATGAGACAGGCAGGTGAGTTCGTTACATACAGAGCGAACTCACAAGTGAAAAATGATTGTGTAAAATGATGGGTGTCATGTGGCATGCGCCCGCGCAAATTCTTAGGGGAACTCAGGGCCGTCTGGAGCCGCCAGCATATAAGTTGGAGGACAGTTGTTACTAGGCAGATCTTCAACCGCTTCTTCAACCAGATGACCATGCAGTACTCTGACATCTACATTCGGGAGCTAGGGGCCTCCCCAGTTGAACTGGGGGCGGTAAACAGCGCATCAGGTCTAGGCAGCACACTCATATCCCTGCCATTGGGGTACTTTCAGGACCGGTACAGCGTCAGGAAGATCTACCTTCTCGGTGTAGCCCTGTTGACTCTAGTCCCATTAATGTATGCAATCGCCTACCGCTGGGAGTTCATCATTCCGGCGATCCTGATATCTGGCCTCGGCATGCGCCTGGGCTCCTGCGTCATCATCTGCGATCTATCGCTGCCAAACGAAGACAGGGCCACGGGTAAAGCACTATGCGAGGGCATCGGCGCCCTCCCGACTTTGTTCGCGCCGACTGTTACAGCGATCTTGATTACGTGGTTCGGCGGTATAAACGCGGAGGGCATCCGACACCTTTACTGGATGCAGTTTACAGCCTGTATTTTGCTTTCCATCTATGTTTTCCTCAAGGTGACTGAGGTCATCCGACCGAAACGCGAATCTAAATCGATAAATCCCATTGTTGAATTTAGAGAGGTTTTCCAGCGTGGAACTGCTGTCAAGAGATGGCTGCTCTTCCTCTCCCTTAACCTGTTTGCGAGTGGTATGATGAATCCCTTCAGGTACCCTTTCGTCCATGAGGTGAAGGGCGCAGGGCCATTCATCATAGGAGGCTTCACCACGGCCATGATCTTGACCGAGGCCATCTTCTCGACTCCATTGGGGAGGCTCGCTGATAGGCTAGGCCGCAAACGCACGTTCTACCTTTTAACTCCGTTCTTCTGCACGGCCAACATCTTGTTCATAATCTCTCCTTCACCGGAGTGGCTCCTTCTGGCGGGGTTTCTCATGGGATTCAGAATGGTTGCAATGTTCGCTTACGGGTCTATGACCCCTGAGCTAGTGCCGATGGACTGTATAGGGAGATGGAGGGGTTTGATAGGGCTGTTCACAGGGCTTGCGACAATACCCGCTCCGATAGTAGGCGGCCTCATCTGGGAACACCTGGGCCCCCATTGGGTTTTCGTAATACCAACCCTCATCGATCTATTCGTGAGGCTACCTCTTCTCTACACCGTTCCAGAGACGTTGAACAGGAAGCAGATAATTTAGACTATATTGTTTTCTATCTAGCAGGCAGCATGTTCGCGGCGCATTTCGGGCACTTAGTTTTCGTGCACGGAATTCCTCTCACGTGCTGGACACTGGTCCCACAGTTCGGGCAGACACACTCCTTTGGTCCACCTATGCCCTGTCGCCTTCCGCCTCTCCCTCCGCCGTGACCTCTTCCACTCAATTATTGCATCTTATGATAAGCTGGTTAGTTTATTATTAAATGGATTGTACCATGACGAGGGTCATCTACCGACTTGGCTTGGAAGCTTCCTCATGTAGAACTTTTTCCCCATGTACTCTGTCTCGATAAGCTTTTTTTCCTCGATCAGCCTCTCGACTATGCCCCATTCCGATCCCGCCTTCGAGAGCAACTCAGTAACCCCTTCCTCCCTCATGGGGTGCACCGAAGTTATGCTGAGAAGATCATCCTCAATGTTCCCTGTAAACGCGAAAGCGTTTCCCTCATACCCTATTAGATATTCCACATTTTCTAGTTTCTCGTCGAAGATCTGGTACGCTCTGTTTACAGCCTCCTCATCTGCAGACTTAACCCATTTCTCGGCTGGAGGCCTAGTGGGAATCGCTATGTAGGATTTATCAGGTCTCAACTCGGTCAGGAAGTAGGATATCCTCTCAGCTTCTTCACAGCCGTCGTTGAAACCCTGAATCAGCATAGTCTCCGTAGTCAGCTCTCCTTTGAAGATATCAGCAAACTCCTGCATTCCCTCCAAAATAGCCAAGTGCTTCAGATCCTTATGGGGCCTGTTGACCTTCCGCCACAGGTCCTCGGTCACGGCGTCGACCTTTAGGGAGACCCAGTCTGCGTTCATCAGGTCACTCCTAACGTCCTCACGCCACATCAATGACGCGTTGGATATCACGGCAATCTTTATCCCAAGAGGCTTCAGAAG
>CAZRAV010000046.1:0-6622 GCA_964598175.1 uncultured Candidatus Bathyarchaeia archaeon
TCTCTCCAAATTGGTTCTGGGGTTAGCGATCAAGTCAAGGAGTCTCTCCCTCGGCTTATAGACCCTGACTACTCTGCCCCACAGTACCATCTGGAGTGTCAGGCCCAGTAACTCGAAATGGCTCAGGTACTGAGGATGCTTTTTTCGAAGGAACTCCGTCGTCTCCTCAAGGCTGTAGACCCTTCTATACCGTTCTCTCCCTCGCCTCCTCTCGCCCCTTGCATCTGGCACGTATCTGAGATAGGCGATCACGCGTCCCTCTGGGTGGGAGAGACCCTTGATGGCGAAAAACAGCCCCTCCACAGTCTCGATGTAGTCTCCTTCAAGGGGGCTTGAGAAGTGGACGCGTGTGTCCATGCCGATCTCGGTAAGAGGATAGGAAACTTATAAGCTGATGAGCAGAATAACGGCTGGAGGCACGAATTGCGGAGGAGCGATGTAGGAGACCTCGTTGCGCGCTGCGCGACGCTCGCGGCTCTTCTGGAGGTCTCTGCATACCCGAAACCGGGAAACGTCCACAGGATCCGAGACTTGCCAGGAACGAGATACGAGCATTTCTTAGGAGGGAGCGTCGCGATGGCGCCAGCTATGCGGAGTCTCGCGCTACGGGGATATGATGCTCAAAGAGGGTCCACAGCTTGGGAGGAGATCGGGATGGGCACCCTCATCTTCGAAGCTGTCAGGGATACGCTGAATTGGCAGGAGGGTGGAAACGTCAACTTGGGTGTCATCCTCCTCTTTGCGCCATTGGCAGCCGCAGGCGGATTGGTTCTTTATGGGGAAGAGCGCGTTGATGTGATGAAGCTCAGAGCGGCGTTGAGGAGAACAACACGAATCACGACTGCCGATGACGCCATCGCAGTCTACGAGGCGATACGTCTTGCGGTTCCGTTCAGGGTCCTTGGACAGGTCGAGGAACTTGATGTGCTCGATAACTCGGCCTTGGAAAGGATACGCGAAGAAGGGTTGACGCTCCTCGATGTTTTTAAGAGATGCTCCGACAGAGACTCCATCTGCTATGAGTGGGTTTCTGACTTCGAGATCACGTTCACCGTCGGACATCCTTACCTAAGGGAGGCTGTGGCGAGTTCGGGGAACATCAACTCGGCTGTCGTTGACACATTCCTTCTTCTGCTGTCGAAGCATCCTGACTCGTTGATCCAGCGTAAAAGTGGCCTCAAGAAGGCGTTGGAGGTGAGCGAAAAAGCCGGCCTGATCCTGGAAGAAGGTGGCTCGGAGACGGAACGTGGAAGGGAGTTGCTCTGGGCTTTAGACTGCGAGCTGCACAAAGGGGGAGGGATGCTCAATCCGGGGACGACAGCTGATCTGACTGCAGCGTCCCTCTTCGTCCTCCTCCTCGAGGGATGGAGGCCCTAGGCTGCGCCCCTGACGAAAGCTAGAGCCTCATCGAGACTCCGTTCGAGACCGAACTTTCTCCTGAAATACCTCAGAACGTTGTGGACATCTCTTTTCAACAGCATCTCCGCGTTGGGGTGGTCATCGGTTGTGAACTGGGGCCAGTCTATGAGGAGGACATTGCCGTCGGTCTGGACCACGATGTTGAACTCGCTGAGGTCGGTGTGTACGATGCCGGCCGAGAGGGCGCGGCGGACGTTCTGGAGGATGTCGTCGAGGAACCCCGCAGGGTCGTCGAGGCTATCTACGTCGGAGAGGTTGTATCCATCGATGTAGCTCATCACCAGCATGTGCCTGTTCTGTTGGAGTGGCTTTGGGGCTGAGACGCCGGCAGGCTGGACCAGCCTCAACGCCTCGAACTCCCTCTCAGCCGCGAGCCTGGACTGGTAAAGCCATGAGACCTGGCGCCTGTCCGCGACATACCCGCGCTTCCTCCGCGTCTCCCTGAAGCTCGTCCGCCCAAGCCTGTTGAACTTGACAGCAACCCTCTCTCCCTCCGGCGTGAGAGCCTCGTAGACGTCAGCCTCCTTCCCCACCCCAAGGGACCTCCCCAGAGCTTCCAGCACTTCAGCCTTGACAAGGGCGTTCAGGGCGAGACAATCGTACCCCATGTAGTTGAGTATATACCCGACATAGGGGCTAGGCTGGCCGTATAGGAATCCCCTCTTGTTTAGTTCGCTGATCCTGAATTCGACCTCTCTAGGGTTCAGGCTGGCGTATTTGACAATCTGCTCAAGGGGGACATACTCGAACCCTGTCATCCCTAGCTCTATCGCCTGGAGGACGCGGAAGTCCTCTGGCTCCATCTCTGGGAGTATTCTCGCAGCCCTCTCTGCCGACGACATCTGATATTAATAACGTGAGGTTATATTAGTAGAGTTACCTCTCATCGAGTTTTTATCCTAAGGTGAGATATAAAGTGAAATTCACCTTTTAAGAATTGGCGAGGGAAAGCGAGGAGTAAACGCTTGTAATCCCCACTGACTTGAGAATTACGTTCACCTAGATGATCGAGCCAGCAAGCTCGATGACGCCTCTATCTTTTGTCTAATCCATATGTCTAAAGTAGACTTCGTAGCTCGTGTAGGGCCTCTAGGACGCGCCTTCCTCTGCCTGTGATCTTCAGGTATCGCCGCTTCCCCTCCGCATAGGAAGAGATGAGTCCCCGCTTCTCTAGGTCGGAGAGGTGCTGGTAGATGGCTCCAAGGGTCATCTCCCTTCCCATGCTGTTCCAGAGGTCGTAACCGTACGTTTTCTTACGCTCTATCGTTCTAAGAATCCGCTCCTTCGTCGCCAGCTTGTAGGCGATTCCAGGGGACTTTCGTCGCGTGCTCAGACTCTGGAGTATGTCGTTGGTCTTCAGCCCGCTGCTGGTGATGAGGCTAACAATTGAGTCGCCACGGTCGATATCCCCCGACTCCATCAGCCGCCTCAGGCACGCCACTGTTGCGGCGCTCGCAGGCTCTACGAAGAAGCCTTCTGATCTAGCAATCTCCTTCTCTGAAGCTAACATCTCCTCGTCCGTAACTGAGACGACGAGACCCTTAGATGCGCGCAGGGCTTTGAGGACGGCACTTCCGTAGATGGGCTTCGCGACTCTGATGGCTGTCGCCTCCGTCGCTATTCTATCTATGTCTGTGGGTCTATCCTCTCCTAGCCTGAACGCCTCCGCGATGGGAGAGCATCCAGCGGCCTGCACCCCCACGAGTCTGGGTTTCTCCTCGATGGCACCCATCTTCATAAGCTCCCTGAACCCCTTCCAGATTGAGTAGATTGTGGCGCCGCTCCCCATAGCCACGACAATCCAGTCAGGGACGGGAGCTTGCTCGGCGAGTTCAAAGGGGATCGTCTTCAGCGCCTCTACTGCGAGAGGGTTGAGCTCTGTCGTGGCCTGGTACCAACCTGTCTCCTCGGCGAGGCTGATTGCACGGTCAATGGCGTCCTCGATGGATTCCCCGGCTTCCTCGACATGTGCGTCATACACAATCATCTGCGCGAGCTTGCCTATGTCTAGGGCTCTTGGCACTATCAGGTTGCAGGCGATGTCCATTCTCGCGGAGTAGGCAGCCATTGACGCGCCGTGGTTTCCGTTAGTGGCGCATATCACAGTATCAAAACCCTTCCCCGCAGCGTCGGAGACGATGAGCGAGGCGGATCGATCCTTGAAGGAGTTGGTGGGGTTCCTCGTCTCATCCTTGAGTAGCAGCCGATCTAGACCGAGGTCTTCGCCGAGCCTCACTGCCTCATGCAGCGGTGTTCCGCCCTCCCCGAGACTTATGGGCTTGGGGACCTTAGGCAGAATCGGTCGGTATCTCCAGAAGGTGAAGGGTCCGCTGAACCCGACGGTCTTGAGATACTCTTCCTCGAAGGTGTACTCCAGAAACTCGCCGCATCTAGGACATCCGCCGAAAACTAGCCCCTCGGTGGCCTCGAATCCACATGATGGACAGGAGAGACGATATGGGGGCATCATCACAGCTAAGTAGAATATGGTCGTGGTCCGGTTTAAGTATTAGACGCTCGTTCGACAGTCTTTTATTTTCTCCGCCGTATCGTGCTGGTGGACGCTAGGGGATAAGTGGATCGATGAAGATAAGGGGCCTCAGACCGGGTATGGAGAAAGTGGATCTGAGGGTTAGGGTCATCAGTCTAAAAGAGCCTCGAAAGGTGACGGCCTATACTGGTGTCGAGCACGTGCTGGTCGAAGGCAAGGTTGAGGACGAGACGGGCAGGGTGGTCCTCACGGTCTGGAACGATTTAATCATGCAGCTAAAAGGTGTTGAGATCGGCAGCTTGGTGGAGCTGAGGAACTGCTTCATTACCTCCTTCCAGGGGGTGCTGCAGGTGAACGTTGGAAGAGACTCCGAGATCATCATACTTGGTCGTCCGGGGTAGATGAAAGTTGGATGAGAAATTAGACGCCATTAAGGCCGAGGCCAGAAGGCTTCTACCAGAGTTCGGGACCCATGGCTTCAGGCACACGGAGCGCGTATACAGGGCATGCAGCCATCTAGGAAGCACAGTGGGAGCCGACCCCTCTGTCCTCCTCCCCGCCGCTCTCCTACACGACATCGGACGCGGAGGAGCCGACCATGCCATAAAGGGAGCCGAGATCGCTCGTCGAATCTTGGTGTCGAAGGGATTAAAGGAAGATGTAGTTGAGGCAGTGGTTGATGCGATCTCGAAACATAGCTTCAGCGGGGGAAGGGTTCCGGCTTCGCTGGAGGCGAGGGTTCTCTCCGACGCGGACAAGCTCGACGCGATGGGTGCGTTAGGCGTCTACCGGGCCGCCATGTTCAGCACCGAGCACGGACGTACGGTGGATGAGTTCGTCGCCCATTTCCATGAGAAGCTGCTGAAGCTGAGCGAGGACCTGTTCACAGACGAGGCTAGGCGTCTAGCGGAGTTCAGGCATAGGTTCATGCTCGATTTCCTGGCTCAGCTTGAAAGGGAGATGAAGCTCGAGGCCTAATTCGACGGAGAAATCATTGTTCCTCAAAGCTGGAAGCATGAAGCCCTCTTAATGGTTGTTTGACGGAGATGAGAAGCGTGGTAGATATCATAAACCTTTTGAACATTCTTTCAACGTCAGGTGTGGAGGCTGCGTTTTGAAGATCAGAATAGTCATACCAATAACTGGGTTGTCGAAAGAGGCCGTGGACGAGAGGCTTAGGTATCTGAGAGGGATTGCGGAACCGGGAACCGAGGTTGACGCCGTCCAGATCGCCGAGGGGCCTCCCGCCATCGAGTCCGAGGTCGACAATGTCGAAGCCGGCCCTGAGGTCCTCAGGCTCGTGAAGGAGGCGGAGGAAGAGGGCTGCGATGCTGTGATCATCTGGTGCGGCGGTGACCCAGCCCTCGATGCGGCGAGAGAACTCGTCGACATTCCAGTCATAGGCCCGGGAGAGTCGATGAGGCTTCTAGCATCTATGCTAGGGAAGAAGCCCTGCCGAATAACGCCGGATATACCCGTCCTGGAGATGAGGCGAGACCTTGACAAGACGGTGAGAGTGATCCAGTCTTTGGTCGAATCCAAGGTGGAGAACGGCGAGGGCGACGCTTTCTACCTAGGCTGCCTTGCCCTCTGGGGTCTCGGGAAAACCTTGAGAGACGCACTGGAGGTCCCCATCTTAGACGGAGCTGAGGCATCACTGAAGATGGCCGAGGCAGCCGTCAATCTGGGCCTCCGCCACAGCAGGATTGCTTACCCCAAGTATCCCCCTTCACATAGGATAGCATAAACGCTAGTCGAATCGTTCTGGAGACAGATGCCAGCTACATTCCGTCTATTCCGTCTTCTCTCCTCGTTTTTCTAGAGGAGGCCGCGCAGGGTTTATGCAGATGTAGAGAACGTTGTTGCCCCGTATGAAAACGTCGCCGTAGTTTGCGATGAGACCGCGGCTGTCATATTCCTTCGCTCCCTTCAGCATGACGTTCATATATCCATCGGCTCTAGTCATCCTACCCCAGTACTCCAACCGGCTCTTGAGATGTATGATGACGTTGTTGCCAACGCTCTTAATGAGCACGTTCAACGGTTTCTTACTAGGCTCCAAACTCGACACCTAAGGGAAAGTCCAGTTATAGAGCTTTTAACCTAGATATAAAAAGTTTCTTAGGGCATTTATCGAGTAGGCGATGAGGCTTCTAACGTGTCACGAAGGCGATCCATTCCTTCAGTTCCTCACCCTCTACCAAGGACTTTAGAGTCAAACCAGATGTGGACACAAGCTGCCTGAAGCCTCTAATGGTGAACGATTTTTTCAGGGCCGTGACCACGACCTCTGAGCCAACTCGGGCCACTCGCCTTATCTCCCTGAGGGCGTGCTCAGGCTCGGGCATATTCTGGATGAGCGTCACAGCGAACACTTTGTCGAAGACATGATCCCTCAATGGTAGATGATCTGCGTCCGCTTGGACCAGGTTGGTCCGCAGTCCTTCCTCCAGTTTGGCGTGGGCTGTCGAGAGGAGGTTATGTGAAAGGTCTACACCTACTCCATGGCTCTGCAGCCTCGCTAGTAGGAGTCCCGTTCCACAGCCATCGTCCAGCACCAGGTCGTCCATCAAAGGGGCCACATGTCTGAGTATTACATCATATTTTACTGTCTGTTCAAGCATGTATCTCTCATCGTAGAGTCTCCCTCCTAGGGCGTCGTAGAATTTGCGTATCCTCAGTTTTTCTCCTGCGTCCATTGCCTACTCATTT
>CAZRAV010000047.1:0-6584 GCA_964598175.1 uncultured Candidatus Bathyarchaeia archaeon
CCTTGGCGCCGTCCCTGATCTCGGGTAACGCCTTCTCGTTCGCTCTCAGAACGGCTTCGTATATCTCAGCTTGCTCCCCTGTTGGTTCTCCCACGATGAAGGTCCTAGTTAGATCTGACCTGTATTCCTTATAGGTGGCACCCATGTCGATGGTGACGAAGTCTCCTTTCCGTATCCTCCTCTCGGTTACACCTGCGTGTGGATAGGCAGATCTGGGACCGGAGGCCACGATAATTGAGAATGCGATTCCTTCGGCCCCATTCCGCATCATAGCATACGCAGCCTCTGCTGCAACATCATGCTCCCTCATTCCTTCCCCAAGGCTCTCTCTAATTGCTTCCATCCCGATGTCGGCCAATTCCCCAGCCTTCCTCATCAGCTTCTGCTCGATGGAGTCCTTGACGCGCCTCATGTTCCACACGAGGTCGGATGAGGCCTTAAGCTCGATGTCCGTGGATCTCTCTTGGAGCTTGAGATAGAGGTCCAAGGTGAGAACGTCGAATCCAACAGTTCGTGGGCTCGTTCGCTTTAACTTTTCTTCTATTTTGTTGAGGAGATCGCTACGGATGTATGGTGTTATCTCGCATCCCGATGTTTGGGCCTGGGCGATGGCGAGGTTGAGTTTGGGAGCCAGTAGCAGAGGCTCAGCTCCGTGAGCCACTATGAGTATCCCTCCACTGATGGTGCCCGTGTAGTAGAAGATGTTCGGTTCACTGGATATGATGTAAGCATCGAGCTCTGACTGCTCCATGGATGCAATAAGATGTCCGATCCTCATGACGTTTCATTTCACTGATGCACAGCAAGACTTAAAATATATGATGGAATGTAATGAAAATACACGCCAAATTAGGTAACTGCGGTAAGAACACTCCGAAAACTGGCGTAATCCCCTTCTAATACGTAATAATACCCCCCATTTCGGGCGGTTTCTCGAACATCAGGCTTGAATGGTTTAAAGGATAATGGAAATGACGATGGGATAACCCTAGCTGGTTTAATCCCCCATTGAATGATCGGTAGGGAACCGCCTCTCAATCTGGAGCCAAGAGAATGGTACACATAAAGAGGATGACGATAAAGAACTTCAAATCTTTCAGCAGACCGGTGAGGCTTAACTTCCAGCCTGGGTTCAATGTAATCACGGGGCCAAACGGCAGCGGCAAGAGCAACATCATCAACGCCGTCCAGTTCGTCTTCGGAGAGCTCGGCTCTAGGAGGATGAGAGTCTCCGAACTATCGGGTCTGATCTTCGACGGCGTCGATGAGACCGGCACCCAGAAGGCGATGATAGCCCAGGTCACGCTCTACTTCGACAACTCTGACAGAGGAATCGCCATCGACAAGAGCACTGTGAGCGTCAGCAGGAAGATCGACCGCCAAGGGAGGAGTAAGTATTTCCTCAATGGGAAGAGGTCATCTAGGCGGGTAATGCTGGACCTTCTTGAGATGGCGGGCATCAGCGCAGGCGGGTACAACCTCGTCCCCCAGGGAACCGCCACAAAGCTCAGCGACATCACGCCATCCGAGCGCATGCGCACGCTTGAGGACCTCATAGGGATCACCGAGTACGACGAGAAGAAAGCGGAAGCCAAGGTGCGGCTGGCGGAGGCCGAGAGGAAGATCGAGGTCGCCTCAGCCCGCATAGACGAGGTGAGGAAACGTGTCACCGAGCTGGAGCGTCAGAGGAACGACGCGCTCCGGCACCGTCTACTCCTGAAGGAGGAGAGTAAGCTCAACGCCCTCAAGCTCTCCCATCAACTCTCCCAGCTTGAGTCGAAGATCGAGAATCTCGGCGGCCAAGTCGCGGACAAGAACAGAGAGCTAGCCGAGCTCGAGAAGAAACGGGCTGAACTCGTGGCGGAGAGAAACGCGGCTAGAGCCCGCTTGGAGGAGTTCAACAATGAAGCCGCCGAGAAGGGCAACACACGCCTGCCACTCCTCAAATCCGATCTAGTGGGCAATATGACGCTGAAGACCTCTCTCGAGTCTAGGCTGAGGGAGATCACGTCTCGAAGGCAATCGATCCAGAATGGGATTGAGGAGAAGCTCTCAGAGATCGAGGAGTCTAAGAGGGAGATAGAGGAGAAGCGGCGGAACCTTCTTGAACTAACCCAGAGCGAAGCCCAGATCGACTCTGAAATAACTGGGAAGGAGTCCCAGATTCGAGAGTTCAACGACAAGATAAACGCGGTGAAGGAGTCGGCTGAAACCAACCAGAAGTTGGTCGAGGATCTAACTGAGTCGCTGGTTCCGATGCAGGAGAGCTTGAGTGGTTTTGAGATCGAAGGCAACAGGCATCTCCTCAACTCGAGCAACCTGGAGGATAAAATCAAAGGGCTCGAGCAGAAAAAGGCAGAGATAGCGGAAACAAGAGAGTCCCTGAGGGAGACGATCAGGCAGTTCGAGGAGCTGAAGGTCGTCGAGGCCCAGAAGCTCGAGGACATGCTCAACACCATCGAGGAGCAGATGAAAAGGCAGAAGAGCCTGAGGAGCAACATCAATAGCGCGAACCAACTCGCGAAAAAAGCCGAGACGACCATCACTCAATTCTCCGCCAAACGCGACCTATGGAAAAAGGTCGTGGTCGAGGAAAAGGCTCAAGAACGCATCAAGGAGATGGGAGAGGCCGGAGCCCTACCGGGATACCACGGACCCCTACGGTCACTCGTCAAGATCGACCTCAAATATCAACGGGCCGCGGCGACCTCCTCTGGTGGATGGATCACGGCCATAGTCGTCGACGACATCGAGACTGCTCTGGAATGTGTAGAGCTGCTGAAGAAAGCAAAGCTCGGCATGACAAGGTTCCTACCATTGAAGAACATCAAGCAGCTAGAATTGCTCTCCGAGATTGAGGGCGAAAGAGTACTCGGTCCTATACCCCGCCTGATCCGATACGACCCAATCTATGCGCCGGTCGTCAACCTCATCTGGGGTGACACTCTCCTTGTCGATGACCGGTCCGCAGCTCTGAAGGTCGTAGGAGAGGGACACAGGGCGGTGACGCTCTCGGGCGATGTCTACGAGGTGGAGGGTGGGATCATCGGAGGCCACTACCGTAGGCCTCCCAACTTCTTTAGGCTGATTCCGAGCGAGGAGTCGATCACGGTGCTCTCTGAGACCATCAAAAAGCTGAGAGAGCGCCTCCAGAAAAGGATGGGTGATCTGAAGCTCTCGGGCGGCAGCCTGAGGAAGTTCATGAGCTATCTGGAGCAATCCAACAACTCCATCGATGGGATCGACGGACAGATCAGGGAGACCGAGGAGAACATCAAGCGGCTTGAGAGAAATATCGGCGCCATCGACGACAAGATTAAAAAGATCGTGCAGGAGTTTGAGCGAGAGCGGGGGCTTGCCGCAACTCTCCAAGAACGCAGGGAGAAGACGCTCCAGGAGATCGAGCGGACCAAAGCCAATATCGCCGAGCTGAAAGAACTATCAAAACCCTCTGACGTTACAGGCCTTGAGCTGGAGCTGAACGGCCTCAACCGCGAGGTGGCCACGCTACGGGAGAAGCGCACCCAGCTGAGGTCGGACATCTCGGTCCAGACGAACCTCATAAACCGATACCTAGAGCTGAAGATCAAGGAGTCAGAGGACCAGATCGAAGCATGGCGCAAGGAGATAGGGTCTCTGGATGATGAACACGCTGAAAACCTGCGGAGACAGGAGGAGATCTCATCCGACATCGTGGAGCTCCAGAGGACCCTGGACGAGGTGACCTCGGATGTCGAGTCCACAAGCCGGATTTTGCAGCGGCACCAGAAGATTCTGAGGCAGATCGACCAACGGATCGAGAGGAACGATGGGAGACGCGAAATCATCAACCGCAGAATCATGGAACTCGATATCGAAATGGAGAAGCTTCGACTACAATGTGAGCAGAAGCTAGGTGAGCTGGCGAAGATCGGCTTCGAGGACAAACTTAGCATCGAGGGCGTCGACATGGACGGGGTGGAACGCACCCTGCACCTCGTCAGGTCTGAGAAGGCGTCGCTCGGCGCGATAAACCAGCTCGCCGTGGAGCAGTACGCAAAGGTCGTCGGCAACTATAAGCAGCTAAGCATCCGCATCAACGAACTCGAGGAGGAGAAGGGCTCCATCTTCAGATTCATCGAGGAGATCGAGAGGGAGAAGCAGGACCGCTTCATGAAGGCGTTCAACCAGGTCTGCGAGAACTTCTCCAACATCTTCGCAAAGCTCACCGGGGGCGGGGACGGCAGGCTTGAGCTCCAGAAGCCGGAGGACCCCTTCTCAGCCGGCGTCGACCTCTACATACAGTTCCCAGGGAGGCCCATGAGACTCGCGAGCGGAGCCAGCGGCGGGGAGCGATCCGTGGCGGCCATCGCCTACCTGCTGGCCATCCAGCGCTTCCTCAAGGCACCCTTCTACCTCTTCGACGAGATCGACGCCCACCTCGACGACCTGAACGTCTCCAGGCTCGCCGACGTCCTCAGGGAGAACGCCTTGGAGTCCCAGTTCATCGTGGTGACGCTGAAAGACGTGATGGTCCACAACGCCGATAGAATCTACGGCGTCTTCAACAGGGGCGGTCGAAGCCAGGTCCTGGCACTGCCCATGAAGATGGAGGTTGCCCTGTAGAATGGGTAAGAAGGAGAAGCCTTTCTATCTTCGACCTCCGTGGGAGATCCTGTTCAAAGAGACGAAGTTGGAGAAGATATCGCCGTGGAGCATCGACCTCGTCCACCTACTCACCACGCTGCTGGAGGAGATGAGCCGGGTCGGCGTCGACTTCAGGGCTGCAGGAACGGCCATCAACTCCTCCGTCCTCATCTATCTGAAGAAGGCGGAGCTACTCCTCAAGATGGAGGAGCCGCCCGAGGCTCCGCCTGAGAAGAAGGATGTCTACCTTCCTCCTCCCCTCAACCTCCCCTTCAGGTTCGAGCTCACCACTACAACCATCACAGACCTCATCACGGCCCTGGAGAGAGCATTGACTGATGAGAGCGGGAGGAGCCTGAAGCCGAAGCTCCCCACTCTGCCTGAGCCCATCCTCGACTTCATGGACATTGAGGCCTACCTTCTCGAGATCGAGGAGCGCTCCGAAGCACTTCTGGAGAAGATCAAAAATATGAGTGGGAGGGGAGGCCCCCTGACTTTGTTCGACCTCATCACAGAACAAAACTGGCTTGAGGTTGTCAGAGTCTTCATGATGCTCTTATTTCTCGCCCAGCGCGACAAGATCGATCTCCAGCAGGACGAGGATGAGAGCGATATCACAATAACTGTATTGAGGGAGTTAGAATGAATCCGAGCAGAGAGCTGAGACAAGCCAAACGCCTCGCATTGCTCGAGGCAGCCCTGTATGCAGCTGGACGACCCGTCGAGATCGAGAGTCTGAAACCGGTGGTGCGGACGAGATCCGAGAAGGTCGTCCTGAAGCTCGTCGGAGAGCTGGCTGGAAGATATTCGGCACGCGGGAGCGCCCTGGAGATCAAGGAGCTTCCTGGAAACCGTGTCATGCTCCAGCTGAAAAGCAGGTTCAGCAAGATGGTGAGGAGGTTCACGAAGAGGCCTCTGATGACCCGCGGCCCGCTCAAGACCCTGTCGTACATCGCTTACAACCAGCCTGTTGAGCAGATGAAGGTGGTTGCAGACAGAGGAAGCCATGTATATGCCCATCTGAGGATGATGGAGGAGATGGGTCTCATCACTCGGGATAGGCCGGAAGGTAGAGGAGTCATCGTAAATACGACACCCTACTTCGCCGACTACTTCGGCTTCAGCCACAACCCCATCAAGACGAAGCTCCAGCTGAGCAGGATATTCAACATTATGAAGATAACAAAGTTGGATAACGGAAATGGGAATGACGAGTCGAAAAACCTGATGACAATACCGCCCCTGCCGCCCGAGGTGCTAACAGAAACAGGAGATAGGCTCCCCGAGAAGTTAGTGGAGTATCTCGGTGCAACCAATCAAGATTCTCAATAGATCTTACCGAAAGCGCCATGCAGATGAGGATGATCTAGCCGCTTGCGGCTCGACCACACCTTTTTATATCTCCACCTTGTCTAAAGGCTACGGTAAAATAGGCCTGAGAGGGCCGATCTCGAAGGAAGGATATTTGGTCTGGCACGGTGGATTGACCAAGCGGAAGAAGACTGGCGGGAAAAAGAGAGCCTCCAGAACGAAGAGGAGACACGAAGCGGGCAGACACCCTGTCGAGACGAAGCTCGGCGAGACGAAGAGGAAGATGGAGAAGGGCCGCAGCGGCATCATCAAGGTTAAGCAGGTCTCCACAGACATGGTGAACGTGTCCGATCCCCGCACGGGGCAGACGGAGAGACTGAAGATCCTCGATGTCGTTAGAAACCCTGCAAATGTGGACTACAACCGTAGAGGGGTTCTCACCAAAGGCACCATTATCCGCACAGAGAAGGGGCTAGCAAGAATAGTATCTCGACCCGGGCAGAACGAGGTAATGAACGCCGTCACATATACGGAACAGTAGGAGCCTGAACCGTCATCTCAAGCGGCACCGCGCCACAACCCTGATATTGATATCCATGGTTGGAAGGTTTCGAGATGAGAAGAGAAGGGAAACTAGTTCTCTGGCC
>CAZRAV010000048.1:0-3534 GCA_964598175.1 uncultured Candidatus Bathyarchaeia archaeon
TCTGCTGGCCGTCCTCGTCCATGTATGCGATGCCGTAGCGCTCTCCGTTCTCCACGTCGATCTGGTCGGTTGAGAGGGCTGAAGCCTTGTCGAGGGCGTCGACGAAGTTGAACTCCCACTTCAGTATGAAGTAGAAGAACCTTTCCCGCCACATCTCTACTAGGGCTGGTCTTTTGTGCATCCTCACCAGCGACCGGATGAACTGTCTGTTTCTTTTGTAGAAGTCCTCGGTGACCCTGATGCCGAGCTCGTAGTCGCCGCCGTCGAAGCCGATGCCCCTGAGCACGTCCCTGCTCAGCTTGAATCGGCGCTTGAACTCCTTTCTGGCCTGGGCCAGGTCTCGGCAGAATGCGTGGACATCCGGCATGGTGAATGCCCGGAGCCTTCTGAGGCCGACGAGTTCTCCGCGCTGCTCCCGCCTGAAGCTGTATCGGGTCAGCTCGTAGATGCGCATGGGGAGGTTGCGGTAGCTGATGGTGGCGTCGTGGCTCATCAGGAACTGGCCGAAGCAGGCGGCGAATCTGAGGAAGTACTTGTTTTCGTCCGACTCTATGGTGTACTGGCGGGCTGGGAACCTGTGCAGGTATTTGGCGAGGGTTGGGTGGCCCATGTCGTACATGATGGGTGTCTCCACGTCCATCCCACCGTAGTCGAGCACCATGGCTGTCACGTAATCCTCCAGGAGCGCCTTGATCATCCTACCCTTCGGGTAGTACCTCATGTTCCCCGGGTCTGACGCGGGCTCGTAGTCGACGAGCTCCAGGCTCCGCATCAGCCTCACGTGGGGCGGCTCCTGGTCGACGGCCCGGCTCTTCTTCATCTCGTAGTCCGCGAACTTCTTAAGCTTCTCATGCCCCTCGAAATCGAACTGATCTAGGGGCTTGAGCTCCCCCTCGGGGGTGAGCACGAACCATTCCGACTTGAGCCTCTCCGCTGCCTTGACGGCCTCGGAGACGATCTCCTTCTCTTCACTCATCTGGTATCATCTCTGTCCTTTGGTCTGTTGGAAAACGGGTGGACGCCCTCGTTGATGCCTCTCTGCCTTCGGCTTCGATAGAAACGGTCTCAGAACATGGAGAGGATGTTCTAGGCTTTTTCGGGAAGAAGCTTCGAGGCCTAGACTGTTTGGCGGGCGTTCACCGCTGTTTCCTCTAAAGGAGCCTCAGGGACATCCAAGCATTTAACCTTTATGTATAGCGTCTTTGGGCAGGAGCCTTGCCTCCTCCACCTTGTATCTGCCGCTGACTCCGTCCCAGACGCAGCTGGCTCGTGTGATCTCCAGCCTACGTCGGAACCAGGGAGCGTCCAAGACCAGCGTCTCCATCTCGCCTCCGTCTCCACAGACATCTACGCCGAATCGCCTGTGCAGCTCGGCCAGCTCCTCTACCGCCGCTCTGTCCAGCACCCGTCCCAGCCAGCGGTGGTCGACACCGCGCGCGGCGACAGAGGTCACGACTATGACGAGGCCTTCAGAGAGCATCTCCTCCAGCAGAACCCTTCCGTCCCTCCCCCAGAGGGGAACAATATGCTCCAAACCTAGCTCGCCGCAGATGCGATCCACTCGGTTCCGTTGGTAGGTGGAGGCGATGGCTCCCGAGACGACGCCATCCACATCTAGGCCTGCTAGCGTCGATTTCAGGTCATCGAGCTCGCGCTCCTTCTCGCCGACGGTGGCACCGGTGATGTGGTTGATGCCGAGGGCCTCGGCGACCATCCCAGCCAGATGGATGTTGACGGTGTGGAACATCCAGCTATCCATGCGCCGCGGAAACATGGTCACGAGGTGGGTGACCTCGTCTCCGCCTTCGGCCACCAGGCGTGTGGCGTAGGTGCTGTCCTTGCCGCCGGTGAAGAGGGACGCGAGGCGCATTCTGATCAGGACAAGCAAGGTGACTCGGAGTATAAGTCTTGATCTCAGTTCTGATGGGCTCTCTGTCTATGTGAGACGAATAGATTTTATCTTTCGATGTGGGACTTCTACCAGAGGTAGAGTTCGTCTTGAGCGATGAGTGGTTCTTCGACTCTGGGAGGAGACGGGTCCCACGCCCTCGGAGACTGTCAATCGTCATCCTAGTCATCCTCGTCTTAGCGAACATGGGAATCCTAGCCTTCTTCATTGTCGACTTCAACCTTCACATCTCAAAGCTCGACCGGGATATTGAGGCTCTCCAGTTCCAGCTGTCCAGCGCCAACTACGAGATATCCTCTCTCAGAGACGAGATGAAGATGCTGAGGCTGGGGAACGCATCCAAGAGCCTGCTGCTGACGCAGATCTACAATCAGACGAAGCTGTCCGTCGTCCTCATTAGGGTCCAGACGCGGTTCGGACCAGCACAGGGCTCCGGCTTCGTATACGACGCCGAGGGGAGGATCATCACAAACAACCACGTCGTCGCGGACGCGACAGAGATCACGGTCACCTTCATCGACGGCACTATCGTCCCGGCTACAATTGTCGGGAGGGACACCTACGTCGACCTCGCGGTCATAGATGTCGATGCAGTCGAGTACCTGCTGAGACCGCTGAGGCTAGGAAATTCATCGGAGCTGCTGGTGGGAGAGCAGGTGATTGCCATCGGCAACCCATTCGGGTTGGCGGACACCATGACCACGGGCATCGTCAGCGCAGTCGGTAGAGAGATGTTGGCTCCTGGTAGGTACGCCATTGTCGATGTGATCCAGACGGACGCCGCCATCAACCCGGGCAATAGCGGCGGTCCACTGATGAACCTGAGGGGGGAGGTGGTGGGGATGAACACTGCCATCCTGAGCGAGACCCAGCAGTTCTCGGGCATAGGCTTCGCCATTCCCAGCGACACCATCAAAAGGGAGGTGCCTAGCCTCATCGAGACGGGGTCGTATCAACACCCCTACCTCGGCATCAGCGGCATGGACATCACGCCCAACATCGCCGAGCTCATGGGGCTAGAGGAGAATACCCGCGGGGCCCTCGTCATCGACGTCACCAATGGTGGACCCGCCGATGAGGCTGGGCTCAAGGGCGGCACTACCGAGACTGTTATAGAAGGGGTCCCGGTTATGATCGGAGGCGACGTGATCATAGGCGTCGAGGGGAGGACGATAGGGAGCTTCTACGACCTCGTCTTCTACCTCGAGCGCTACATTAGACCGGGGGAGACCATCGAGTTAACCCTGATCCGGGACAACAGCGTCACGGAGTTACAGCTGGTCCTGGGCGTCAGGCCCCCACCATGATAAAGAGATGGAAACGGCTACTTGAAGGAGCGTAGGAACGACTCAAGGCGCTCGATCCTCGAGTTGAGGACGTTCATCATGGCCTGCTGCTCCTTGACAAGCTTCCTTAGGCCCTCGAACTCCTGCTCCTGCCTCTGGATCTCCTGCCTGAGGGCCTGGTACTCCTCCCTTGTGGAGATGTTGAAGCCTTTGATCTTGCCCATGATGGTGACATCGAACTCAGGAATCTTCTCATTAGCCTTAGACATACGTAAGACCACCAACTAACATCGAGAGAGGTCAACTAGGCATAAATAATTTTGCCTTAAAAGTTCTGAA
>CAZRAV010000048.1:3634-6542 GCA_964598175.1 uncultured Candidatus Bathyarchaeia archaeon
AGAATAGAGGCAGATATCAACAGAATACAGCCTAGATATTGCGGATGTCGAACAATGCCGTAGGTTCCGCCGTCAACAATAACTGTGGTATCCATAAGGCTTTTTCCTTCTTGTGGCCTCCCCTTTTTTTGAAAGTACATAAATGGGGAGAAGAAAAAGGGCAAGCCAACGACCGATACTATCCATCCAACATAAAATGGGATTTTTAGACCCAAATAAGGCCCGAATAAGGCACCATATATAATACCCACTATGATTTGAGCAAACATTAAAAACACCACAGATTTCTGCCAGCCAGGCGGCCCCCCAAAAATGACTCTTATTGCGTTGGCTGGACATTTAGTTTCACAAGCCAGGCATTGTACGCAATCTGATTCTCTGGTGGGAAACGCCTTTTTCTCCGAGGTTGGATGACCAGAAGTCTCCTTCCACTCATACAGCTGTACTGGACAAACCTCAAGGCACATGCCGCAGCCTTCGCAGATGTCCCAGTCAACCGCCACGTTAGTTCCACGTATACCGAGTTCCTCAGGCGGGTCCACAGGCCCCCAAATAGCTATGCCTTCCTCTTTCCCAACTTTCTTCCTACTCTTCTGGAAATCAAGGTCGATAGGCAAAGAATTACACCCATCTTCATTTGATGAAGAATAACAGGATATTAAATCATTTCGCGCGAAGTAGAACGGGTTGAAGAATTATCTATTTCCACATATCGGCGAGAGCCAGTCTCCTATTCCTCCGCTCCTCGTAAACGCAGACGTGGGAGTAGCCTGCAGCCTCCAGGCGCTTGACGGCCTCCTCGAGCCTCAACCCCAAGCCCTCGATGGTGTGGGTATCGGAGCCGATGATCACCGCCTCCACCCCCGCATCCCTCACGGCCCTCAAGAACCCAGGGACTGGGTAGCAGCCCCCTATGCCGTGCCTGAAACCCGAGGTGTTGACCTCGATGCCAACGCCGTAGCTCCTCAGGCTGTCGATGGCATCGAACACGGTGGACCCATACTCCTCGAAGGAGGGGAGGGGGTGTCGAGTGAGGTGGAGATACTTCCGGAAATAGTCTGGGTGGGCCATGAAATCGAAGAGTCCGCATTCCACCGCCTCCTTCCAGCCCTCGTAGTAGAGATCTAGCGCCTCATCGATCCTCCTGCCAGAGAAAAAGGCAACGGAACCACTCCTTGAGCCTATGTCGTATCCGCGGATGTAGTGGAGGCTGCCCATGACGAAGTCGAAGGGGTATTCGTCGAGCACCGATGCTAGGCGCCTCTCCTCGTCGGGGAAGTAGTCGACCTCGAGGCCGACCCTCAGCTTGACGTCGGTGGACGACTGCGCCGCCTCGATCTCGTCAAGATACCCGGGGATTAGGTCGGGGGAGATGCCGTGGTCGGTGTCGGGCCCGGCTATGATGAAGTGGGTTGCGAAGCCGATCTCGTCTATGCCTCGCTCCTCGGCGACCCTGCAGTAGCCCTCGACGGTCGCGCTGGGCGCATCGCTCGAGTGGCGCTCATGGACGTGAAAATCCTTCGTCACTAACGTCTCCAGTTCCTTCACTCGACCTTCCATCTGGCGTGTCAAGGGTAGTGCACCACAGAGATATTTGAGTGATCCTACCGCGATCTAATGTAAGGAGCCTTGCTACGCCTTCTCTATAGGCTGTCGGATGATGGTCCTCCATCTTTCAGGGGCCGTCCGTCTGGGGTCGGAGAGGTAGATCTCGTGGTGGAGGCCCCTCATCATGTAGCCGTTCTCAGCGATGAAGGCGTGGAGCCGGTCGATGGTAGGCCCCTCCTCCGAGTAAGGGCCGACGTGCATGATCTGAGCTGAGAGCCCCTCCTCGAACACTTCTAGGACGACGTTGTCGACCTCCTTGAGCCCCTTCTTCGACTTCGCCTCCTCCTTCGCAGCCTCGACCATCTCCTTCGTCATGAAGTCAGGCTGCCTGATCATGGACTTCCAGTTCCACTCCTCCCGGGGCGGAGCCTCGGTCAGCATGGTCGCGGGCATGTCCCACCACCAGAGGCTTTCGAGGGTCATGACGGTGAAGTCCCTGCCCTCCTTTTTGGATTTGAACTTGACGGTGTACGCGACCGAGTAGAGGGCGTTGAGAGCCGCCTGATAGGCTTCGCCCCCGGGCTCGCCGCGCCCGGTGATGGTGAGGAACTTGCCAAGTGGGACGTCGATGATCACAGGCTTCTTCCGAGCAGTGTAGAACTGCTTGAGCTCCTTCCTGAGGTCTAGCTTGCTCATGTGTGATCCCTGCTCCCCGCGACGATAAAAAACGTACGGAAGCCGTCCGAGGATGTTAGATGCCGGTTTGTTGAATCAGCTTTGACAGGCTCATGGCGAAGGCGTCCAGATTCCTGATCTGGCTTCTCCGCTGCTTCAGCTCGCCCTTTTCACGAGCCGTGAGGCGGACCTTGGCGACGATCTCGGCGCCGTAGTGCTGAAGCCAGCTCATGGTCCGCTCGTGGCTGGGGAAGCCGCTAGTGGCGGCGACGCTGATGAGGGCCACCTTCTTGCCTTCAAATCGCGTGTCGTCGGGGTAGAAGCCGTGGGTGCGGTCGATGAAGTCCTTGAGGACGCCGGGAGGGCCCCACCAGTATACGGGGGCTCCAAGGAGGATGAGGTCGGACGCCAGCATCTTCTCCACCAGCCGGTCGAGGTCGTCGCCCTGGATGGCGCACTCCACCGCTTCCATGCAGTGCCTGCAGCCCCTGCAGTGCTCGATCCGGTAGTCGGCGACCCTTATGAACTCCGTGTCGGCCTCGGGCAGCTTCTCCTTGATGAGGTTGAGGGTTCTCTTTACGGCGTAGTCTGTGTTCCCATCCCTCCGAGGGCTACCGGAGACGCCCAGAACCTTCATACCAAGAAATTAAGAATTAAAAAGATGTATTTAGCTCATTTCTTGTAT
>CAZRAV010000049.1:0-6424 GCA_964598175.1 uncultured Candidatus Bathyarchaeia archaeon
GGGTGGATCGAGAGAGGTCGGACGCCGAGAGAAGCAGCTTCGCGGAGGGCTTCTATGGCTTGCTCTTTTACGGAGGATACCTCAGCTAGAATGACACCCCTCCTCATGTGGGGTGCAATTTCCGATATAACTTCAGGCGTCTTTTCGATGGGGACACAGATGAGAGCTATGTCGGCGTTTTTCACGGCGCCGATGTTCGTTTCCGCCAGTTCGACTCCAACGGCGGATGCCACTGAACGTGCCGCCTCAACCCTCGTATCCGATATGACTGTAGGGAACCCCATAGACGAGAAGTGATCCACGAACCATGCACCCATCCGCCCGGCGCCCCCAATCACAGCCACCTTCACATCCACAGCCTCCAGATGTCCCATGAATCATGCTTCACCATGTTTTTGTACCTCGTTCTCAGCTCCTGAGGCTTGATGCATCCCTCAGGTGAAGAAACAGGATGTCCTGTTTCACTCGCGCACGAAGCAACTACAAGTTCTTTTAGAAATAATAAGCTTTTTCAGAAAACTAGATACAAGTGCTGGCTTGCTATTACAATAAATTTTTCATCGATCGTGTCACGTGTATGGATAATATTCGGAAGAAACATCCTACACGTGAGATCTGACAGTGTAAAATGTCCTCTCAGTTGTTAGGTATGGCTAAATCGGTAGGAATAGGCGTACAACAAAGAGGACTAGGTATGCCAAAATTGTCGCGGTTGCGGCTCTTCGATTTGAACTCTCGTAGTTGATTGAGACGGCAATGATTGTCAAAATGGTCGCCCAGATCCCGAAGACTGTGAATGTGGTCAACATACCGTTCATGAATCTCAGGGCGAGGGTCCCGCCGAAAGATCGTGAGGCCATGATGCCGAGTACAGTCTCCTTGGATATGGTTAAGGCATCGATGAGCCTGAGCACCTGTTGAATGACCAGGGGGATAGAGGCGAACCCCATTTGTGCCAGAAGCCTTTTTAGGCTACCCTTCCCGGCCAAGAGATTCGCGAAGATGTGGAGGAGAACCGCAGTTACCAGCCAGCCCGTGATTACTTTTAAGCCGTTTCCAATTGTAGAGAAAATAATAAAGTTCTTTCTGAACGCCTCTGCGTCGATTGCCTGCCTAGGCATGGGTCCGCGCGTACTCGGTGCTGAACTAAAGGGAAGTTGGAGAGGGGTCTTCGACGCATAGTTAAAACCTGCATACGCCGACAAAACGACCACGATGAGGATGAGGACTGCCCCCTTCCAAAGGTCCTCTGCCTTAACAGACTCGAAGCCCTTTCGGGGTGATCGTATACAACTCCATACTTGGTATCGGATTCCTATTTTCGTTTCACTCATATCTTAGAGCCTCCACTGGGTTCAGATTTGCTGCCCGCCATGCGGGGTAAAGTCCTGAAATTGCAGAGGTGATAACCGCAAAAGCCACTACGCCCGCGCCGATGATTGGAGAACTTGACGAAGGGAGGTTGATGAAGTCTCCCACTATTCTTCCCAGTATGAAACCCACAAGGGCACCCAATGTTCCTCCGATGAGACCGGTTACAAGCGCATCCGATAGGAACATGAGGAGGACATCCCGGCTCTTAGCACCTATTGCCTTCAGAATCCCGATCTCCCGTGTCCTCTCCATTACGCTGATGGTCATGGTGTTTATGATTCCGACGCCAGCCACGACGAGGCTGATGGCCGCTATTCCGCCGAGGACCGCCTCTATGGTACCGAGTACGTCTTGAACCATCTCCTGGACGGACTCGGATGACATGACGGTCACCGAGTCGCTCATCCTGTCTTCGATCCTATCGATGACATCGTCGACCCTATCTGCGTCCTTCACTCTAAGCGCAATGAATTCGAATTCTGAACCTACTTCATAGAGCTGCTGGCAGACGCGCAATGGAATGATTATTGTAGTGTCCTCATCCTGCCCAAAAGTGCCTCCAAACTCTTGCATGATTCCAACAACCCTGAATGACATCTCCTTGTCCTCTCCCCGTACCTGTACCTCGAGCTTGATCCTGTCCCCGACCTTGATTATGGGCTCTTCTTCATCCTGGGGATGAGCGAGGTTTGCCCCAAGAACCGCCACGGCATTATCATTCCGTGTTAGCAGCCTCCCATCGGCCAACTTGAAAGTTTGGAAAATTTCGAAGTACTCCGCATTCACCCCATAAACGTACCCAAAATATTCCTTGCCCTTCACGCTGTATTCGCAAATCTTGTTCCCGATTATCGGTGTTGCAACCTCTATATAGGCCACGTTTTTTATCGTCTCGAAATCCCTCCAACTGAAGGATTGAGCTAAAAAACCGGGACCCATCTGTAGCTGGCCAGGCATCAACATCAGGTTGTTGGGCCCGAACATCTCCAGCTGTCCTGTGATCTCTTCATTCAATCCTTGGGTTATCGAGATTAGCCCGGTTATCGCAGTGCAACCTATGAGGATGCCGATGACATTGAGGACGAACCTGAACTTCCTCTCATGTAGACCCTCAACGGACATTAAAGCGATATCCCAGAACTTCAACCCTGCACACCTATGGTACTAACCCAAACAGCCGACGCAGCCAAAACCATAGTCCACCGATGAATCCTTTTGAAGATTCTGTTTCAACGGAGATCTCTATCACTGATATTGGTACCTCAACCGTGGCTTCGTGCTCCTGATTCAGGTCGTCAGTGTACTGCAACCTCAAACTCAGAGTTTGGTCGCCAGGCTCGGCGTCCTCAGCCACCTCAAACTCAAGGTCGAACGGGATTGGACTGTCTGGGTCTACGGCTCCGATGTACTCCTCGCTCTCCCATGTCCTCCTGAAGGTCTCGTCCTCGACCACCTCTATCGCGACGAACTGTACGCTCTCCGTTCCAATGAGGAGGAGATCCGCCTCGAACTCGGTGACAGCGCCCTCTTCAGCCTCTATCGGATCCACATTGATTAGACTGAACTCCACGATCCCCCTTACGCTGAAAGTCACGGTCTCGACTAGACTCACGGGGACACCATCGACATCGAGGTAGCTTATTGTTAACTTGGCCGGGTACTGGCCAGCCCCAACTACCCCACCGACGAGCATCTCATATCTCACTTCTTCTCGCTGACCTGGCTTCAAGTCGCCCGCTGAGACTAGAGTGGGACTCAGGGTCGCTATGCCGGTGGAGAAGTCGAAAGATAGCGATGTCTTCACGTCATAGGCTATCGCCCCCAGACACTCCAGCTCAAGGTTAAGGTCGAAGAAGTCACCGGGCCTGATGGTCTCCGGGGTCGTCCCGTAGCTCCTCAATACGACCGAAGTTTGATTCGACACCTGAATGGAGTCGATGCTGAATCCGAGGGTGAAAGTCTCAATGTATTCCCTGCCGTCTCCGTCCCTGTAGAAAACCGACGTCGTCAGTGTGTACACGCCAAGGGGAGCGTTCTTGGACACTGCTAGGGTCGACTTAAAGGTTGCATTGTCTCCAGTTTCGAGGATATCTTGTGTGAACCTGAGTCCTTCAACCACAACGACGTAGAGTGAGGTGGATGAGACGGCGGCGTCAACATCGTAAACGGCCTCGTCTCCGATATTCTCGATTCTTATGTTGGCTTCTTCCTCGGATCCCGTCTTGAGCTTTAGCTCCTCCATCCCCACATTCAACCATATTCGGGGTTTAGAGACGCTCTCCACGACGATCCCTATCTGGACCGTGGCGGACTCCAACAGAGGCGACCCCAGTTTGTACGTCTTCCGGTAGTCGAGTTGGAGGGTCAGAGTGTAAGCACCAAGGGGCACATCTCTGTCGACGTACAGAGTGGAATTGTAGGTCTTTGACTTGCCATCCCTGATCTCGTTGAAGATCTTGTGGGCTCCGTCGATGATGGAGATGCCCGATGTGGTAGCAGGCACAGAGAGGAGAGCCTTGACCTCGAAGACGTCGAAGTCGCCCGTGTTCTTGAGCGTGATCTCTATCTGGTTCTCCTCACCCGCCGTGAGATAGACGTTATCGGTGGATACTTTGAGGAGTGGTGTATATAGCTCCGCCGAGATGGCGGATATCTGCCATGCCAATGTGCACGTAACTATCAGAACTATTAGTATGATCTTCTCACGGTTCATTTTTCTCACCATACTTGTTTCTCTCCTACAATCCTTCCATCATAAAGCTGGATGAGGCGATCTGTTGACTGAGCCACCACGTGTTCGTGAGTGATGAGCACGAAGGTCTTACCCTGCTCGACGTTCAGGGACTTGAGAAGCTGAATAATCGCGTCTCCGGTCTGAGAGTCTAGGTTCCCCGTCACCTCGTCGCATAGAAGCACTGATGGGTCGTTGACGAGGGCCCTAGCGATGGCTACCCGCTGCTGCTCGCCACCGCTAAGCTCGGGTGGCCTATGGTCTATCCTGTCGCCGAGGCCCACCATCTTGAGAAGCTTGGCAGCTCGCTCCCTACGCTCCTTACGTGGAGTGCCCGCTATGGCCATGGGAAGCTCCACGTTTCCGAGGGCATCCATCCTAGGGATGAGATTGAATGATTGGAAAACAAATCCGATTTCCCGATTCCTCAGCTCGGCGAGCTTGTTGTCATCAAGTGTCGAGAGGTCGACCCCTCTGATGTATACCTTGCCCGAGGTAGGTTTATCCAGTGCGCCGATCATGTTGAGGAGGGTCGACTTGCCGCTTCCTGAGGGGCCCATGATGGCAATGAACTCGCCCTCCTTGACGGTGAATGAGACGCTGTCAAGAACCCTGAGAGGGCGACCGCCCTGTTCGTACTCTTTAACGAGTTCCGAGGTCTCTATGATGGCGTTCAAGACGTTCCACCTTCCTTGAGGTCTTCGATCAACCCTTCCACCGCTTTAAGCCTATTCATCAGGTGCTTCTTCATGCCTTCGAGGACCTCCAGCTTTGGGGCGCTGTCCATCTCGTCGATGAAGTGTTCGATCAAGATGGGTGGCCACACACCCTCTTCCGCCAGCATCCTAAGCATCTCCACGACCCTGTTCTTCATGGCTCTCGGCATCCACTCGGTTACGAACCTGAAGTATCTGTCGGCGAATCTGAGGTCCCTCCCCAGCCTCTCCCCCATCTGCTTGAAGAGCGCTTCTCCCTTCTCCGTCAGGCTATAGAACTCCTTGTCTTCTATCAGATCCGTCTTCACGAAGCCCCTAGCCTCGAGTCTACGCAGGGCGGGATAGATGGTCCCAGTCTTCGGCTCCCAGACGCCCTTGAACTGCTCCCTGAACGCCTTGAGCACCTCGTACCCGTATTTGGGACCTTTCTTTAACTGGAGCAGCATGAGGAACTGTAGGGGGCTCACGAGCGGTCTCCTGAACATACCTGCGCCCATCATAGTGGAGGTCAACTCAGTTGCTCTCTACCCATTTAACGGTTGCATAAAAACGTTGTTAAAATGTCGCACTCTCATGTTGCTGGATGTGATAATTTTTAATGTTATCGTCATTTATCTATATGAGTAGGGTATCTGTGATGACAAGTCTGATCGAGGGGCTTGGACGCCTCGTGGAGGAAGCGGAGCTATACCTCGACCTCCTGAGGTTGGGGGAGGGCGAGGTCCACATCTCCGTCGTGCTCACCGACTCAAAAGAGAAGGCAACGGTGATCTTAGGCGATGAGATCAGGGTGATGGAAGGGGTTGAGGCACCCGACCTCCAGCTTTCGATGGAGAAGCATATCTTCGAGGAAGTTATGAGAGGCAGCGCCGACTTCGGAGCCCTCATCGGCAGATCGAAGATGTCGGATGTCAGGCCCATCAACTTCAAGCTTTTAAACCCGAATCGCGCCATTGCCGCCTCCGAGGCCTTGAAAATGATGGTCTTCCTCTTCACACCAGGGAGAGTGAAGATGAAGGAGCTCCGTAAGGAGCTGGCGGGGGAGGCACACGGCGCCCACCCCATCCCGCTGGTTTACTGGGATGGCGTCAGGTTCGCTTGGATCGTTGTGAGGGGTGGAGAGGTGCTGAACGAGGCGGGTGAGAGGGATCCCTACCCCCAGGCCTTTGTGATCCTCAGGGGGCGGGGCTCGTTCATCCTCGATGATGTCGAGTTGGGGTTGAGGTTGAACACTGTGATCTACGTGCCGCGCAACAGTGTCCACCAGATCAGGGCCGAAGAGGATGTCGAGGTTATTTGGATCGCGTGGGAAACTCCGACAATGTAGCCTAAATGGTGATAGTCTCTGCCCTCAATTAGACTTCGGATTTATATTTATGTTACGTGACCCTTTCGTGCATGCGAAATTTTAGCTTTAATGGTCGAGAAACAACAACTAATTTAAATAGTATTACTTATCTGGTAAAATTGAAGAAACTTGGGAATCAAGTTTAAAGTTGAAGTTATATCTATTATTTTTATAATTATAATTATAGTAACTGGTATTCTAGCATATATGGGTGTGATGAATGTGGGAGAACTAGTATTAGGTTTATCTACTATA
>CAZRAV010000050.1:0-6402 GCA_964598175.1 uncultured Candidatus Bathyarchaeia archaeon
ATCCATTCCTCACTATTCCTACTTTTGGCGCGCGAAATATTTGCGGTTCATCTTGGCCTTATCCCCGACTCCTTCTCGATCTGCTTGAGCAGGTATCGGAATCGGTTGGACATCATGTGAAGGCCCAGCAGCCTGTCCTCGGGGTAGACGAGGATGGCGAACCCCAGGTTGAAGGGCTCCACCTGGACCTTCAGGTCGCGGCCGACCCAGGGGCGGACTATTTCGCAAGTCTTCGCGGGGATGGGGATGAAGAATCTTTCATACTCGTAGCAGGCCTTGCCATAGAATCGTTTACGGGAGAGCTTCCTGACGATCCTCATGGGCGTCCATCATTACGCGCGGCTTCTTTTTCGGGCATTTAACAGATCCGCAGGGTCTTGTAGTGGAGAGGTGGGAGAAGCTCCCGAATACCCGCGCGCACGTGGGTTCTCCGGGCAACTGCCTCAAGGATGTGGGCTGTTGGGCTCCATGATAAGGGACTCAGGGATGAACTTGAAGTCTATGGGAACTCGTTCTGGCAGCAGCTCTTGGAGGATGCTCGTTGCCCCGACGCACTCCGCCGCCCATCGCCAGTGTCCTTTGCTCCACTCGCCTGTCCCCCCTTCTTCGAGAAACTGCTCTAGTGTAAGTCCGTAGCAGGCTTTGAATTGATCGTCCTCTATGACTCCAAGAAGGTCAAAATCCCTCGGATCCGGCCTCGATAGAGTCGAGCCGACAACACAGAATCTCATATCCACAACCTCCTCATCCCAAACGTAAGCGTCGCGCGCGCTCTCGAGCTTAGATTTAAGAATTTCGGATTATTTCCGTAAAATTTATTAGATATATAAAGAAATACCGATATTTAAATGAAAAATCGGATGCAATGTCTTGTCCGGACTCGATGAAGAGGATTTCACCATACTTACAGAGATCCAGAAGGATGGAAGAATCAGCTACGTAAAGCTCTCGAGGAAGACGGGAATCCCTGACTCAACCATACATGATAAAATTAAAAGGCTGATTTCGAAGGGGGTAATCAAAAAATTCATAACGATATTAAACGATGAAAAGGTCGGCGTGAATATTGTGGCCATCATCGGCGTGGAGACAGGCGCCAAACTCTATAAAAACGTAGCTGAGGCGCTTTGTGAAGTTGAGGCGGTGGTCGAGGTTTACGGAACCACCGCCGAGTTCGATCTGATAATAAAGGTCCGGACTTCGACACGGGATGAGTTGAGCAAAATCTTGAATCAAATTCGAAAAATAGATGGCGTTGACGACATATATGTTTCCTCGATTCTGGAGGTCTTCAAAGAGGAGCACACACTCCCCTTGAAAGAGCCGAAGAAAAGTTAAAATGCCTTTGATTCGCACGAATGAAGAACCGGAAGTGTGTGTTTGGAGGGTTGCATTCGTCCTGATAAACGCGGAGGTTGATGCGGAGAGAGAGGTTTTCGAGGTCTTGAAGGCGATCCCGGGGATCAAGGAGGCCCACATGGTCTACGGCGTATACGACATCATCGCCAGGGTCGAGGCAGGGCCGGCGTAGGGGCTTAAAGATGTTTTGGCCCTAAAGATCTGGTGCATCGACAAGGTCAGATCGACGCTAACCATGATAGTCACGAGTTACTCTGAGTAACGTCCATCTTTGGGTGCTTTCAGGCGCGAGAAAAAAGGATAGAGAAAGTTTGAGTTATGTCGAGCACTTCCCAATGGGTTATAAGCTATTAAGGGATTGGATAAAGATATGAATATCCACACATTGCTTTCGTTTTTGATTTCCTTGGCTCTGAATGAGGTGAATAAGAATCTAAGTCCAGAACTCGTCAAACCCCTACGGTTTATTGTAGCCATAGGCGTCCCATTTGGGGCTCTTATTTCGTTGATTCACAGCCTTCCAAGAAGTGAGAAAGGAGAAAAAGATTTTGATTGAAGCTGGAAACTTCATCCTACTAGTCTCCTCAACCCTAGTCCTCTGCTACATTAGCGGGTTCTTCTACATGAAAACGAAGATACCTGACATCATTTGGGTTCTAGGCTTCGGTATCCTGCTCGGCCCCGTGTTAGGGTTCTTCGACAAGGAAATCTTCCTAGCCATCTCCCCGCTGATGAGCATCGTCGCCCTTTCTATCATCCTCTTCGACGCCGGCATCAACGTCAATATCACGATGGTGATGAAGACGATTGGCAAGTCCACGATGCTCTCCGTCTCCACATTCATCGCTGTCGTCATATCCGTCGGACTCTTCTTGACCTTCCTCATGCCTACGAGCTTCACCCTTCTCCAAGCGATGCTGGTGGGGTCGATGATCGGGGGGACCAGCACCATCGCCGTTTTAGGCATCCTAGACGGACTGAAGAAGCTGATACCCAACATCGAAAGCGCTCGGGTCATCCTGATGATGGAATCCGTCATCTCCGACCCCATATGCATCATCGCCTCCATCACCCTCATCAAGATGATCATGCTTCCAGGCGTTTCCCTAAAGGACGGTTTTCAGGAGATCATCTTTACTTTCCTAATATCCTCCGTCATCGGCTTCGCTATAGGCCTTGTATGGGCCGAGATACTGGACAAACTCAGGGGGAGACCCCTAAACTACATGATGACCATCGCTATCCTCTTTCCCGCATATCTCTTGGCGGAGAACTTGGCCGGTGAGGGTGGTGGCGCTATGACCGCCCTCACCTTCGGGCTATCGATCACAAACTATGGATATATTGTTAAGAGGCTTGGCCTTAAACGGAGCCTGAAGATAGACAAGCGACGGCTCAGGGAGTTCCATGAGGAGATAACCTTCCTCACTAAGTCCTTCTTCTTCGTTTACATCGGCCTCATCGTTTCATTATCATTAGAGTATATGATCATAGGATTAGTCATCGTCGCAATAATCCTCATCATCAGGTACGCCATCGCAACCGGCGTCGGAAGTCTCCTTAAATTTTCAAAGGAGGAGAAGATGCTCTCGCGCCTCATCTTCGCACAGGGTCTCCCTGCTTTTATCATGTCCCAGCTACCCTTCATCTTCGATCCAGACAGAAACTACTTCCTAGCTCCGGAGATATACCCCAACCTTTGCATGCCCATTGTCCTCGGTACCGTCATCTTCGCCGCCATCGCCGGACCGATCATCGCCAAATCGCAGTTGACCTAGAGATGCTCAACGCGAAGCTTGACGGGGAAGGCCGCGCACATAAGCTAAAATGCATTCGATTCGCTCGCGCGCGGGCGAATTCAATAATTGATGTGAATGATGCTAAAGACGACTATTTGCCGCTTGTTCCACCTATCTTCTCTTCAGGCTTGATGCCTGGCTCCTCCTCTGCAGGTGAGCGTAGGGCGTGGATGGTGGTAGGAAGCCCGTCAGACCCCGCTAAATGCATGATGTCCACTACCCGCCCCGTCCATCCCCGGCTCCGTTAAGGCGTAGAAGGCGATGTTCTGCCTCAGCTCAGGCCTCCCGATACAGAAGGCCGCTACAGCGACGGCGTACACGACATAAAGCACTAAGCTGAAGTGGATACAGGCGTTCTCCAAGCCCTGAGGTCGGTACCGTCCATGCACGCCGCCTGGACGAGGCCGACGGCTGATAATGGCTGAGACTCCCTAAGCCTGAGGGCCTCCCGGCGCAGCAAGGCCCTCTATTATGCGGAAGCCTTCAGCACCTATCCGCTTCTTCATCTGGCTCCTATGGAAAACGTTTGAGGAGTCTTGGGTTCAGGGAGGCATCCGTTTCAGTTCCGCAAGCAGCGTAAAGCTCTCCTCTCCATCTCTTTAATCTTTCTCTCCGTAAAACCCCTCTTCATGCCCCTGTAGGGCTCGTTCCTCTTCAACACGTAGTAGACGATGCGGGCTATCTCGTGGGCGACATTTTCTACTGCGCTCTTCTCTTCCTTCTGCTGGCAGAATCGCTCATAGAAGCCCTTGAGTCGGGGGTTGTGCTGCTATGCGGTGTGGGCGCATCGGACCATCACCCAGCGGAGCCTCCTGTTCCCCGGCCTGCCTATGCCTCCGATGCGAGTCTTCTCTCCAGACTTGTGGATGCCCTGGGCTATGCCTATCCAGGATGAGAATTTCTTGTCACCGCTGAACCTGTATATTGTACAAATCTCGGCGAGGAGGCGCATGACTATGAAGTATCCAACGCCCGTCATGGTCATCAGCAGTCGAACTTGGCGGTCCTCAACTGCTAGGGCGGCTATCTTCTCCTCTATTAACTTGACCTGCTCATCCACCGCCTCCGATATGGCGAGGTCGCTGCGGATGATGGCGTCTTCCATGAAGCCGAAGCTCTGCTCCTTCAGCCACGTGATATTCTTCTTGCTAAAGGGCGTCCGGTCGGGCATGCGCAGGCCATGCTTGTCAAGGAGCGAGTGGATTCTGTTCTTCAACTCGGTCCGAGTCTTCACAAACCCCTTAAATGAGAATAATCTGACAAGATTCGATTGTGTCTAAAATTTTGCGTAAAAAAACCAGCAATAATTCTAGACGAATCGCATTAGCGTCAGAATGCGAAAGACCAAGCCTCCCAGTGCGATAGCGAGACCTACTTCTGTTATAGTTATGATGATGGCCCTTTTGTATCCGAACTCCTTAACCAACACAGCAATGGTTGCGACACATGGTACGTAGATCATGACAACAAAGGCGAAGACAAACATCTGGACTGGCGTCAGTACAAGCGAGAAATTACTCGTTCCCATAATGGATGCCAGCAAGATGAGCGTCAGCTCTTTCCGCAGAATACCGAAAATTAGGATTACGCCGGTCGCAATCGGAAGACCCAGCCACCAGACTGTTATGGGGCTGAGGACACGCTGTACAAAATCGAGAAGGCCTACCAGATTAGCAAGGTGGATGGCGAGGTTCCCTGCGACTATTATTGGGAAGGCGGTGTAGACGAAGTCTTTGAGCTTGAACCACATCCTGCTGGCTGTAACCTGCAATGTCGGCCATCTATATGGGGGAATCTCCATGATGAGGCCCATCGGCTCTCCGGGGACGGCCTTGAAGGCGAGGCGACCTAGGGCGAAGATGATTATGAAGTCGATGATGTAGAGTGCTATGGCCCACTCGAAGCCCACGTACTCTGCCACCAGCCCCATGATGACAATGCTGCGGGCTGCGCAGGGAACGAGGCTCGCAACAAAGGCGCAGATGAGCCGTTCCCGCTCCGTCTCCATGATTCTGCAGCCTAGGCAGGCTGGGACGTTGCAGCCGAAGCCAAGCATGAGGGGTATGAATCCTTTTCCGTGGAGGCCGATCCTGTGCATCGCAGAGTCCATGAGGAAGGCGATCCTTGCAAGGTAGCCCGAATCCTCGAGGACGGATAGAGCGATGTAGAATGGGACTATGTACGGGAGGGCGATAGTGACGCCGGCTACGACCCCATCGATCAATCCATCCCAAGCGAATGTGGCGACGGGTCCAACCCCGAAGATGGCATCGTATGCAGACCTAAGCGCACCGAAGGCTACCTCCATCAGCCCAGCCGTGTAATCACCAAAGGTGAAGATGGCGTAGAAGACTGCGAGGATGACAATCGCCATGAAGGCGTAGCCGAGAACCGGATGCGATGTAACACCGTCCAGACGGTCTGAAAGGGTACTTATAGGTACAAAAAATGTAGAGGCCTCATCCGCAATCCTGTTGGCGACCGTATACCTCTCACAGGCGATGACGCTGGACGCGTCATGGCCGTGAATCTCTTCGATCTCCCTCTTCAGCCTCTCTACCAGCTCCTCCACGGAAGGCTTGAGTTGGTAAACAATACGCTTTACCTCGTCGTCTCCTTCAAGTAGCTTGATGGCGATCCATCGCCTTGGATACGGTGTCTCTACCACTCTAACAGCCTCCGTCAGCTCCTCGATCCTCTTCGCCACCTCCTGTCCGTAGCTGGTTGCGGTGGAGGGCTGCTGTTCCTCTTGGGCGATTTCAATAACTTTCTCTATCAGCTCACGGAGTCCTATGTTCTTCGTCGCTACAGTGGGGATCACTGGGATCCCTAGGAGCTCCGACAGCCTTTCATGGTCTATGTGGATTCCTTTGCTCTCTGCAAGGTCGACCTGGTTGAGGTCGACGACCATCTTTGCCTCAAGCTCAAGCAGCTGGAGGGTGAAGAATAGATTCCGCTCGAGAACCGATGCGTCGACGACGTTGATGATAACGTCGGGCTGTTCTACGGCGATATACTCCCTGCTGATGAGTTCCTCGATTGAGTAGGTGGAGAGGCTGTAGATGCCCGGGAGGTCGATGATGTCGATGATATAGCCTCCGAAGCTCAGGGTGCCCTCCGCCCTCTCCACGGTCTTCCCGGGCCAGTTGCCTACGTGCTGGTGGAGACCCGTCAACTGGTTGAAGATGACGCTCTTGCCTACGTTAGCATTGCCAGCGAGGGCGATGTTAAGCCTCTTACCACC
>CAZRAV010000051.1:0-3010 GCA_964598175.1 uncultured Candidatus Bathyarchaeia archaeon
ATAAAACCCATCTCAAAATTTTAAGTGGAGGATACCAAACAATGAGAAGTTTCGTCAAGATCTACGGTCCGCCCATCCTGAAGGCAATCAAAGCCCTAGAGAAGATAGCTGTGGATACGCCCGAGGTCTGCATCATGGACACGATAATCTCACAATCGAGGCCAGCCTTTGACGACGTGACGGGGACTCTGGAATATTTCAGTTCACTGCCTTCCGAGATCACCGTGGAGCGCTGCAGCAACATCATCAGCAAGTCGGGGGAGATGTTGGGTGAGTACGACTTCTTCTTCGAGTGGTTCACGGATCCCAGCATGGATCAGCTGAACGAACTGATAGAGAAGATAGATGAGGTGCTGGCCCCCCTCGGGTGCAAATACACATTAACAACGAAATAACGAGAAATTCAGCGGAATCACCACACCCAAGGATCTGATCTTCGAGCCTCCATTTTTTCGTCATCCAATCAAACTTAGTGTTGGTGCTCCTCTACTCATTTTGAAGAGAAGGATGGTGGGCCGGGCCGGGATCGAACCGGCGACCGCCGCCACGTCAAGGCGGTGTCATACCACTAGACCACCGGCCCATGCACCAGATATTTCCGCATTCGGTCCGTATATGTCTGTCGCTCCGCGCCTAACCGAACTCCACCAGCCCCATCTTCCGCAGGAAGCCGAAGTAGCCGACGAGGTACTCCAAGTCTTTCCTGCCCGTCTCCAACTCCACCAGCCTTGCGATCTCCAGCAGGTTCCTCTCGCCGTCGGTCCAATACATAGCCAAGGTGCCCAGAATCCGGCTCTCCCTGTGCTCCTTCCCAAGTTTCCAATAGGCATCTCGATCTTCAGGCGGTAACTTCCTGACCCAAGGCCTCAACGAGACGGGACCCCGGTAGAGGCGCCGAGGGACGACGCCGGCCGCCTCCTTCTCCAGCTTCCTGAGCCGCCTCTTCCGGACCCGTGGCAGCGTAGCCAGCCCCTTGGCCGCGGCGTAGTCTGTGATGGCCCGCTCAGCCAGCTTCCGCTCGGTCTTGGCGGCGGTTTCGAACTCGGTTATGAGCCTATCCTCAACTGCTTTAAAACGAGGGTGCCCGCCAGCCAGACGCTTCACGGTCTTTATGGCTTCGACACCCCGGTCGACATCGTATTTCATCTTCCTCCTGAGCTTCGCTAGGGCTTCAGCCAGCCTCTTTCCCGGTTTCTCGTCCTCTTTGGCTTCGTTGAGGGCCTCAGTGACCAGCTTCTGAGCCATTGCGACCAGGTCTCGTCTGTGGCGGGCTGCGACCTCGGAGACGAGCCAGATGGCCTCCTCGACCCCAGCGTTGGCGATGAAGTAGGCGTATGTCGCAGCCATCAGCGCAACCTTCCTCAGCATCTCGGGGTCAGCCTTGTCGATGGTGTCTAGGCTTGTGTGCCAGAACCTGTCAGGCCATTGGATGATCATTGTGCAGGGGATGCCGACGGTGGGGTCCGAGTATATGTAGTGGTCGCTTCCACCGGAGAAAGGAGTGGCAGCATATTTGAACAGAGGGTAGCTTGCTGTTCCTCCGAGGTTCTTCGCCTCCATCTTGACCTCGTCTAAGACGGTCTGAATGAGGGTGTTGACGAACGAAGGCAAAGCCTCCGGCGTCTTCTCCACGATGAGGGGGCTGCCGCAGAGGGTCTGGTTCTCTCCGACCATATCCAGGTTTATGGCCGCCACCATCCTCGGGATGCGCTCCTCTTCCCCTGCTAGCCAGGTGTAGGTGCCCGCCATCTCCGGGACTAGAGTGAAGCGGATGGTCCGCCTCGGCCTCGGCAGGTCACCCATGGCAATGAGCCTCTGCAACGTCCTCGCCGCCTCCATAGCCGCGCCGCAGCCCGAAGCGTTGTCATTGGCGGAGGGCTGGGGATGGCAGATGTGAGCGACGACCACCACCTCCTCGTCGGATTCCCCGGGGATTGAGGCCACAGCGTTCTCGATGGAGCCACTGTAGAACATGGAGTCCACCTTCGCCCAAACCTTCACGGGCTTCCGCTTCTTCCGCTGCTTCTCCACGAGTCCCCGCAGCCACCGGCCCACCCGAGGAGTGAGGACGAAGCCGAAGCAGGGCTTCTCGTCCCCGGCCCACCAAAAGCTTGTGTACTGGAGTGCATCGTCGAGGTCGCCCTCCCTCCGGACAGGGGGGATCAGCCGCATGCCATCGTATATGATCCCCAGAGCCCCGCGTCTCTCGACGGCGAGCTCGTAGACCCTGCTCAAGTCGCCGTTGGTGACAACCATCTTTCCGGCAACGTCGAGACGCCTGTAGTCGGCGTCCTCCTCCCCCTTGTCGAGGACGACGACCTCGGCCTCGCAGCAGCCGCCCGGCGTCGGATGGCTCCTCTGGATGAGGCTGAACTTGGATTCGGACCAGCGAGCCAGAGGCCGCGCCTCCTCAGCCGGCTCCGTCAGCCTGAGCTCGGCATCCCGGCAGCTCCACTCCTCGAACATGAGGCTGCTCCAGAAGTATGATTTGCCATCTGCGGGATACTTGCGGACCTCCGCATCCAGCCCCCACCCCTTCATGGAGTCAACGGCGTAGCGAACGGCTGCCCGCATCCCTGGGGTGGCCTGGATCCGGTGGTGCCGGCTGATCTCCGAGACGAAGTTAAGAGCTGTCTCCCCCGACACCTCCTTCCCCAGGCGGTCTAGAACACTTTTGAACATGATTGAAAGTGCTCGCACGGGGTAATTATCTTTGATCCCTGCACGCGAACGTGAAGCTACCCTGAGTTGTCATATTATTAATTTGGATTCACATCGTCTAGGCGTTAATGTTCGGCGTTTCTTAAATTCTACGTCTTTGGATTTGCATTTAACCAGTGTTGCTACTTTGTTTCCATGCGAACAACAAATTTACAGACTTCGTCTCCAAGTCCAATGGACTTCTCCAATTCAACATTAACGGATTTATTAAACGACGTTTCGAAAACCCTTTTTACCCAGCCTCTAGAACAGTAGCAGAACGTCCCCGTGAGATCCACTACGTTGTTTC
>CAZRAV010000051.1:3110-6364 GCA_964598175.1 uncultured Candidatus Bathyarchaeia archaeon
ACCCAGCCTCTAGAACAGTAGCAGAACGTCCCCGTGAGATCCACTACGTTGTTTCTCACAAGCGGGCAGCCACATTGAACACATACGGATTGAATGGTGTCGCCCTTTCGAGTCCAAGGGCCACACCAAGGAATTTCCTCGTTGATCCTCGTGAGAATCCCTTCGGCATCCACCGTCTCCTCAGCGATCCTTTGGGCAGTTTCAAGGCCTCCCGTGGCGATTGCGCAGGCTTCACCACACGCCTCCATGATCTTCTTTCTAGATTCCAAGTCGACATCATACAAACCCTTCAAGATTGAATTGAGCACACCTCCCGCAAGTTTGAGCAACTCCGCCTTTTCCTCGAGTTCATTTGACATCGTTTTTCACCTTTGCACTGAATAGCTTAGAGAGGAAGACTTTATGTGGTTTGTGGGTTTAATGTTGAAACCGCTCGGAGGTCGAGATAACGATGGGATATGAGTTAAGGGTAGTCGCGATCGTATCAAGCGCACGACGGCATGGAAACTGTTACGACATAGCTGAATTGATACTTGCACAGCTCAGGGAAAAGGGCGTCGAGACAGATCTCATCAGGACCGTCGACTATGAGATCAATCCCTGCAATCGCTGCAGCTACGAGTGCTTCAGGGAAGGGGCAGCCTGCCCCATCGACGACGACGTCCCTTGGATATGGGAGAAGATGAAGGAGGCCGATGGCATCATATTCTCCGTCCCTTCGTACTTCGGCCTCCCCCCGGCCGTCTTCAAGGCCATCGTAGAGAGGGCTCAAGGCATACTCGGCTGGGTGACTGAGGAGTTCCGCGACCTGGAGAGCGTGTGGAGGGGGAAGCCTGTGATCGCCGCGGTCGTGGCCGACGGAGGAGGGGAGACCATCGTGGATTACCTTAGAGGGCTCCTCAGCGGCGCCGATGTCGCCTTCGAGCACTTCTTATACGCCAGGCTGGGTAGGCCTGGATTCAAGGGAGGCCTCATCGAGCTGCCCGAGGTTGTTTCGAGGGTGGAGGAGCTGGCGGAGGAGATGTATCTCAAGCTCACATCAAGCGGGAGAAAATAGCTCCAAAGATTTATATGAAAAACGTTTGTCTCCATATATCGTCTGCCGCGGTAGCTCAGCCTGGGAGAGCGTCCGACTCCCCTTCGGGGGAGGGCGAAGCTGAAGACCGGAGTGCCGAGTGTTCAAATCACTCCCGCGGCACCACAGACGAACCCACGACACTCCATTTGGGTTTTCTGAATATCTTGGCGCCATCCACGTCGCATATATATTCGAAGCCCGCATCTACAAGTTTGCGGGCCTCCTTGACGTTCTTGGCCACCTTGGAGACGTATTCTACGGCTTCAAAGTCGACCAGATGGGTGTAGATTAGGGTGTTTGTGATGTTTCTGTGGCCCAGTAGCCTCATGACGTGGAGTATGTCTTTCGTCCTCTGGTACTCCATTGTAGCCTTGAAGTGTCTGAGAGTGTGGAAGGTTATCCTGTTAATCCTCGGATTCTTGAGTTTTTGGGCAGTTCTCTTCGCGCGCACGAAAAGCGTTTGCAACAGCTTCTGCCGTTTCCCTGACCCTGCGATAATTTCCCGAGACAGCCGACATTCTCACCAGGACATCGAAGCAGGGCATGCTCAGCTTATGGGAGGCTTCAAGAACGACCTCATCGTATATCTGCAGTTCGAGCTTTTCAAGCCGCTTTGCAAGCTTTTGAAGGTATTTTGGTGAAATCGCCTTTGGCCCGAACATCACCTGAAGCATGGCGCTGCTGTAGCTGTCCATTGCTTCCAAGAAAAACGATAGAGGGTCGTACTCGAACAGGTCAAGAGATTTAACCCGGCAGTAGAGGAATTCCAGGTCAATGGAAGCGGAGCAGACGCAGTCGCCGGGCTTCAGGGGTATGAAGTTCAGCGTTACATCCCTGAACCGGGCGTTCGGATATACCGCGTTGTACTGGCTCTGGATCGCACTCATTCTCCTTGCATCCCTGCTGAACAGGCAGAAGCTTATCCTGTTTTTGAACGCCCATACCTCGAAGCACGCTGGCTTTTTGAGGTTGTGCAGAGGGAGCAGAAGGTTGGATACAAAGGCCAGTTTCAGGGTATCTTTCGGAGACGGAACCACACAGACCAGCTTGCCCTTGACCTTTATCCGTTCAAGTCCCCTGATGTCTTCGGCTCTCAGCTGGTAGATTCCGTCCTTCCAGAGCTTCACCTTCTGGGCAAGGTCTGCGAGGGGGATGTGCTCACCTTTTTCGGAAATCTTGGAGGCAGGGTTTTGTGCTTCAGCATCTGGTCAATGAGCATCAGTACCAGCCTTGCCAGCCCGACGACCACGGTCAGCCCGATGTTGAGCGTCAGCAGGATAGAGCTCACTATCCGGGTCAACGTGTATCCCTTGGTAATAGCGTCGTATATCACCAAGCTCAGAACTGATGAAATGGTAGTACCTATGATCCTGATTCTGAGCAGCCTGACAAAGATTTCCGCTGTGATGACGACGATCGCTATGATGGTAAGGAGAGTGGGGGTGTTGATTTCACCGGCAGACCCCAGCTCGGTCAGGAAACCGAAAACGTACTTCAGGACTGCGACTATGTTCTCTGCTTCAACCACGCTGAGCCACCTTTTTGCGCCTTGTGAAATAATGGTTGACGATCCTCAGGCACTCGTTGACGAACTTCAGGCAATCAACTACCCACATGATTGAGTAATTGCAGGAACGGGAAGATTTAGTTTATCCGAAGGCGTCATGCCGTTAATGCCGTTAAATTGGGAGGTTACTTCTTCAAAGCCTTGCAGAGCCTCTGAGGATCGTCGCTTGTTAAAACATAAGGTCTTTTTTTATTCCTAATTTTTATCTTAACAGCCTTGCCAAATCTGGTATTGTAAGCAATGGTTCCATCCAACCCAAACCTGATTCCCATACCAAGGTATTGGCCGAATCTTATGTTAGTTGGTTCGCAAGAAACCACATCCTCCAGCTTAGTTCGTTTTTTGAAAAATCCAAAGCCAAATTCCAAACACTCGTTTGTGATGCTTATTTTCAGCTTGTAGAAATTGAAGAGGATAAAAATGAGGGACATCTCTAAGATGGCCAGAAAAGGCGGGACCCATGAAGGAGTTTTGGGGCTTAGTTGGACGCTATAAAAACCAAATGGAATGGCGATAATGAATATGAGAAATAGGGATATAACAACCGAGTTAAATTTTTGTTCTTCTTGATATTTCATTTTTTAAAATCACTTTTTTGAATTTATTATA
>CAZRAV010000052.1:0-6319 GCA_964598175.1 uncultured Candidatus Bathyarchaeia archaeon
GTCAGGTCGAGGGTGAACCTCGTCAGGGTCTCGAAGGTGCGGATGCCGCGCTCGCATAGGAGGACATCACCGTTGCCTCGATCCAGAATGTATTCGGCGGCGTTCAACCACTCATTCACGGTTGAACTGAACCCCCTCTTCAGCAGGACTGGCTTCTTCGCGTGACCTACGGCCCTGAGCAGTGGGTAATTACACATGTTCCTCGCCCCTATCTGGAGAACATCTGCATAGCTTGATACTAGATCCACAGCACGAGGAGACATGACCTCTGTAACAACAGGGAGGCCTGTCTCATCCCTCGCCTCGGCTAAGAGCCTCAGCCCCTCCTCTTCTAAGCCCTGGAAGCTGTAGGGGCTGGTACGAGGCTTGAATGCTCCACCCCTCAACATATGGGCGCCTGCCTCCGCAACCGCTCTAGCCGTCTCCCGGATCTGGGTTCGACTTTCCACAGAGCATGGCCCTGCTATAACAGCTAATCTCTCGCCTCCGATCTCCACACCGTTCACGTCGACAACTGTATCGGGTCTATCCCCCCTTATCACAAGCTTCAGAGAACCAGAAACGCGCATATTCATCAACATCACCTAAGGCTTCATATCCAATACCGAATGCACGGCTTTTGTAATGCCTTCAGCTGTTAAACCATGCTTAGCAAGGAGGCTCCAGTAATCCCTGGAGGACTCCCCAAACCGGTCGCGGATGCCAACCATCTGGATGGGAGTTGGAGCATTCTGTGACAGGACCTCTGAGACGGCGCTTCCAAGCCCGCCTATTACGCTGTGTTCTTCAGTTGTAACGATGGCCCCCGTCTCCATCGCGGCCTCGAGTACGCACCTTGCATCGATGGGTTTGATGGTGTGCATGTCGATGACCCTCACATCAACGGCCTCATCCTCGAGCATCGCAGCCGCCTTGACTGCCATCGAGACCATTACACCGCTTGCGATGACCGTCACATCGGCGCCATCTCTCATCAAGGACGCCTTCCCAAGGGTGAAGTCCGAACCCTCTTCGTAAACTACTGGGGTAGCCCCTCTCCCCAGGCGCAAATAGGCTGGCCCCTGACTGAGTACAAGGGCCTCCAAGGCCCCTACGGCTGCGACGGCGTCAGCGGGAACGACGACCTTCATATTAGGTAGAACTCGCATTAGAGCAACATCTCCAAAGGACTGGTGTGAGTCGCCATCTGCGTACGGCGAGAACCCACTGTGGGTGGCAACAATCTTCACATTCAGGTTCGGCCGAGCCACGGAGTTTGCTATCTGTTCCCAGGCCCTCCCGGCGATGAAGATGGCGAAGCCGCAGGCGATGGGAATTTTGCCGGATGCTGCCAGGCCTGCGGCGACGCCTATCATATCTTGCTCGCTAATGCCGACGTTGATGAATCTCTCCGGGAACCTCTCCGCAAAGTAAGAGGTCTTCGTAGAAGCCGATACATCCGGGTCAAGGACAACCAACTCGTCGTGTCCCATCCCAATGGTCACGAGTGCCCTACCGAAATATTCCAATGGTGAGAGCTGGAGCATGGGTACCACCCGAACTATGATAGCTCGGAGAGGGCTCGCTTCAGCTCGTCGGCGTTGGGGACCTTCCTGCTGAACTTGTTCCCCTCCATGAATGAGACTCCCTTCCCCTTCGTAGTTTTTGCGATGATGACGCTCGGCCTGCCGCTGGTTAGGCTGCACCTGTCCAGTGCATCAAGGATGCTCTCAGGGTCGTTGCCCTCTGTCTCCTGCACTTCCCAGCCAAGGGAGCCCCACTTTTCCGGTAATGGCTCCAGGGACTTCACGTCCCCGGTCTTCCCTGTCAGCTGATACTGATTGCGGTCCACAACGGCTATGAGGTTGTCCAGTCCATAATGGGAAGCCGTCATGGCGGCCTCCCAGACCTGTCCCTCGTTGAGTTCCCCGTCACCCAAGAGGACGTAGACCTTGTACCCGGCCCCATCCATCTTGGCGGCCAGTGCCATTCCGACGGCTATCGAGAGTCCTTGACCAAGGGAACCGGTCATAGCATCAACGCCTAGAGTTCTCGTGTCCGGATGACCCTGTAGTCTGCTTCCCAGCTTCCTCAACGAGAAGAGTTCCTCCGTTGGAAAATAGCCTACCTCAGCGAGGACGGCGTAGAGCGCAGGGGCAGCATGCCCCTTACTCAGGACGAACCGATCCCTTCCCACCCAGTCTGGGTTCCGAGGGTCGTGCCTCATTTTAAGGAAGTATAGGACGACGAGGATCTCAATGGCCGAGAGAGACGCTCCCAGATGGCCTGACCCGGCCTCGGCCAGCATCCTCAGGATGGTCTTCCTCGTATCCTTTATGACGGATCCGAGGGACCTTAGCCCCGATCTAGTCTGAACCAGGTGTCCAAGCGGCGGCTCCCCTCTGGTCATGAGCTTGGCGATGAACTGTCCCAGCTCTGTAAGCTCGACTCCCTGGAAGCTCGTGGCATCGCCGTATGTGATCAGGTTGAGGTCTTTGAGGATCTTAGAGTTTCGCTTGAGGGTAGACAGAGGAACATTGAACTTTTTGGAGATCTCCCTAAGGATCGAAGTGATAGAAGTCGACACTCTGGGAATGTGATTGAGGATCAGAAGCTGATTCTTATTGAGGGTTCTAATTATGAGTCTATGTAGATCGTCTAGCTGGGAGTCGGATATTGGAATTGGTGCACCTTCACACCACCGATTGATGCCATACTACTATTAACACGTATATAAAGACTCCTAATCCATAAGCGTCACTTAGCTCTTCAGTATTTTTGATCTGGGGGTTTCCAAGTACGATGCGAGTCTAACCTAAAGTGTCAGCCCTTCCAGCCCAACGGCTCAGCTTTGAACTTGAGAATGGTTGGCAGCCTCTCCACTTTTTCTCGGAGTTCATCGAGTCCCCCCATAACCAGTACACCAAAAGCCATCCACTCCCCTGACATCTCATCATGATGTAACTCATCTATGGCTTGGAGGTCTACTTGGGTTCGGATTAAGTTGGCCATTGCATGAAGGGATCCCGGAATATCTTTGATCTTTGCGTTGATCTTAAGCAGCTTAATCTCAGGTTGATAGAAGTTGATGAAGAGGGCTTTGACTCGAGGCCAGGCATTCAACACGACGTAAGAGGCAGTTCCCCCGGCCATACTGATCCTAGAGGAGAAGCTACTAGGGAGGAGAAGATGCATTTCTTCAGGACCGTCCCCAAATACCTCAAAGGTCGATTGGAGGTCGAACGACCTTGGGAAGAGTTCTGTTATCTCTCTTGAGGTCACGAATCCCCCCATGCCCTCTATTTCGTTGATGATATCCTCTGGGGAGGCCTCTACTCCTTTGAAATCTACTATGAACTCCGAGACCCATAGATTCCCCATGCTGAACGCTCCGCCGCTCAGGATGTTGATGTTTTCCTCTTTGAAGATCTCTGTTATTCTGGAGAGAGAACCACGGATGTCCTCGAGGTATATCCTGAAGTAGTTGACGGATGGATTCAACTTGATGGTGGAGAGGAAGAGCTGCCTTGAGCCCTCTTCGAAGGAACCGAATAGCGTCTGACCTTCAAATAGTCTCAGAGCGCCGCTGATTTTCCTGCTTATCCTTATCTTCCACCTGCCGTCCACAACCTCAACGTTCGAGAGATCACAAACGATCATGCAACGAACTCCTGGAACTGATGATCTTTCTAATTGTTGGAGCTGAAAATATTTGAGTGTTTAGATGAGCATCGTCGAAGAATACCAGATCGCCACACGCTCGAAAAGGGGAGCTGAGGATGGAGTTCAACCGCTAGCGAAGTGGAGACTAGAGCACTTTATACGAACTCGTGATTGGATGTCGTTTACATTAGTGCACGTAGAAAATCAAAGGTCTCGAAGCAAAAATATTTTAACTATTTGAGGTGAAAATTTTCACTGATAGTGATGAACTTGCTAAAATTGAAATACAATCAAATTTTAAAGGTAACTGAAAATGGATCCGCTTATCGTTCCCGCTATTATAGCAAAAACACAAAGCGAACTTGATGCGATGTTGGATAAGGTAAGAGGGAAAGCAAAAAGAGTAATGATCGATGTTATGGACGGGAAATTCATCCCGAATACCTCTCTCGACTTTGACTTCAAGCTTCCGGCTGACCTCGAATATGAAGCCCACCTCATGGTTGAGAAACCCCTTGACTGGATCAGGGAAAATGCAGAGAAAGTGGACATAGCGATATTGCATGTTGAAACATTGGATGATATCGGAGGAGCAATAGATTACGCCAAAAGCATGGATCTCAAGGTTATTCTAGCCTTAAAACCCGAGACGAAACTCGATGCTGTTCTATCCCATCTACGTGAAGTTCACGGCATTCTCATAATGACCGTCGATCCTGGGAGATATGGCGGAAAATTTCTCCTCGAGACCTTTGAAAAAATAGAGAAACTTAGAGAGATCGATGCGACAATCCCGATAGAAGTTGACGGTGGAATGAACCCCAAAAACGCGAGGCTCGCCAAGGATTCTGGTGCGAACATCTTCGCTTCTGGATCTTACATATTCAAAAGCAACGATATCGACAAGGCAATAAAAGAATTAGAAGATGCAGTATTATGATGAAAGCAACGATTTCTAGATCTCTTATGATCGTACAGTGAACATTACCTGTTTTCCGCCGACAGCCTAGGCGGAGCATCAGCACGTGGATATGATCCTAAGATCTTCAAGAAAAGGGAGCACGACCTGAGCTCCTCTAGGGCATGACGCATATGGGGTTCATCCCTGTGCCCCTCGAAGTCCATGTAGAAGATATATTCCCATGGTCTGCCGACCATCGGCCTCGACTCGATCTTTGTCAAGTTGACATGTTGCTCTGCGAAGCCTCTCAGGGCTTGGAATAGGGTGCCGGGCACGTGTTTCACCGAGAAGGCGAGGGATGTCTTGTCGCGGCCTGTTTGGAGATGGTCTGCATGGCCCAGCACGAAGAAACGCGTGTAGTTCTCTGGGTGGGTCTCGATGCCCCTAGCGAGGACGGTCATCCCGTACACCTCTGCAGCCCATCCGCTCGCTATCGCCGCCGCGTCCCTCAGCCCTTCCTCCTTCAGCATCTTAACGCTGCCGGCAGTGTCATAGGTGGCGACCGCCTCATAGCCCTGTCTCTCTAGGTATGACCTGCACTGCCCAAGGGCCTGGGGGTGGGAGTAGGCCCTCTTGATGTCGCCGAGAGAGACGCCCTGGTTGGCTATGAGGCAGTGGACGACCCTCAGTATGACCTCAGCTTGCACCTTCAATGTTGAATCGAGAAGGAGGTCGTATGTCCGGACGATGCTTCCCTCCAGGGTGTTCTCCACCGGAACCAGGCCGAGGTCGACTTCCCCGCTTTCGACGGCGTGGAAAACTTCCTTTAGGCTGGCTTGCGGCACGGGCTCCACCGATGGTCCGAAGTGCTGGAATATCGCCTCCTCGCTGTAGGCACCGTGTTCCCCCTGAAAAGCAACCTTCAGAGACCGCCCTCCTCCTGGGCTTAGGTGCACAGCCTCTACTTCTTCTTCGTATGTCATTTGGTCTTTCCTCCAATACAGGCAGGATGAGCCATGCCCCCTGAGCTTAGTCGGGTAGAATCGATATGAGAGGACTTGTTTAAAACCAGGTGTTTACAAAAATCGTCCATCTGGTACTGAGCTATCGAAATTGGCGCATCTTCATCACCACTTGCCAACTAAGAGACATAAAGGTTCTATTTAATAATATTGGGCATCTGGCTTAGGGGAGAGATGACGACTTCTTATCTTTTCAACGCCTCGAAGGCTCTATGCCTCATCTCATCTGCACGAGAGTAATCAGGGTCCCTCTCCAGGGAAGCCCTTAGGGAATCATAGAGCTCACCGAAGCACTTCGAGTCCTCTTCGATGAGTCCCCTGATTCTCTCGGCCTCATCGATGAAGCGGTCCACGTACAACTCAGTGAACCTGTTCTCCTTGAGCAATGATGCAACTAGGTGGGGGTTTTCGCCCACTATGCTCTCAGCGATGGCAAGCTGTAACGTGAATGTGGTTCCGGCCAGCCTCTTCATCGAGATGAGATCCTCATCGCTTAAAACTTGGGCGAAAGCTAGGTTCATAAGGTACGTTAGGGAGAGCACAACCGCCATCACCTGGTCGTGCTCTCTCTGCTCTGAGACGACTATCTCGGCCTCGTCAAAAAGGCGTTTGGTAAGGTCTGCTTCTACATCTCCATCGATGACCGGTATGACCACTATGGTTTTTCCTTTTAGTGTTTCAGCTGCTGGTCCAAACATGGGGTGGATCGAGAGAGGTCGGACGCCGAGAGAAGCAGCTTCGCGGAGGGCTTCTA
>CAZRAV010000053.1:0-6291 GCA_964598175.1 uncultured Candidatus Bathyarchaeia archaeon
AACTCGCCCTTATCTGTCTTAAGAAGATCAAGTCTTTTTCTCCTTCTAGCGAGCTTTCTACTCAGATTTGTACGCTCGCCTCTGAGGGGGGTGGCCTTCTTCTTATACTCCTTCCTTATCTTCTTCAATTCGATCTTCAGAGTTTTCCCACGCCTAGCCTTAACCTTCTCAAGCTCATTCCTCATCTTGGCCTTGACCTTGGCGCTCCTATCCTGAATGTTCTGGATCTCCTCATTCAGTATCTTCCCGGCTATGTCGAGGGCGTCCATCATGCTTCTCTTCACCCGTTCGAGAAGCTTCAGATCTCCCTCTATGTCTTCACGCAAGGAGCTGAGTGAATATAGAATCGATTCAATGTCGTCGCTCTTCATAACGGGCTTGAAGACGACCATCTCATCAGCGGGCTCGAAGTCGTCTATGCTTTTAAGGAACTCAGTGAGTTCCGCAGATTTGCTGGGCTGGACGATTAGACCGTCGATCTTGACCGTCTTATGGCCTACGAACTCCTTGAAGTGGGCGCCCTCTTTCTTCAGTGCCTCCATGAAGGCGTCAGGTTCGTCGGATGAGGCCTTGAGGGCCATCTCGAACCCGTCCACGTTGGGGATCACATTGTACCTGATCGAGGCGTTGTTCAGCTTTAGCAGGTCTATGATGAGTACCCCACCCTCCCAGCGGTGGATGTGAAGAGGGTAGTATAGGCGTGCTATCGCCGAGGGGGGATCTTTTTCCCGCCGGGCTTCTGCTAGGATGAAAAGGGAGGCGAGCTCCAGCTCTCTCGTGAAGGAGAGTTCACGCTTCTCGTCGAGAATAACGTATGGGATGGTTTTCGTCTTCGAGCCCACCAAACTCCCCAAACCCATATCCCACACCGCCGATAAAAACCTTCGTCAAGGCCCGATCAATGCTCATTCCAGGTTCCAGTATACGCTGAGCCTCTTCTTCAACCTGTCGATGACCGCATCCAGTGCCTCTTGCAGTCGGGGATAGCTGCGACTCGGTAGACGCTGCTCCATAAGCTCCACCTTGACCCCGATGAGCCCCGAGAGGATGGCTAGCCAACCCTCCGCCACCGTCTTCGGGTTGTAACCGCTGCAGCAGAGATCTACCACTCCGCAGGAGACAGCTGATGCGGCGTCGGCGACCGCCTTCCCTAGTGATCGAAGGCCGGAGAATGTTAGCCCAAGACTCGTCAGGCCGTCGAGGAAGTGAGGGTCTGAGCCTCCGTTTCTTATGATTGCCTGGGGTCTGAAGGCTCTGGCCAAGGGTTTGAAGACTCGTTCGAGGACGAGCTCCATGCATTCGTCGTCAGCCCCTGGCGGCAGGGGGATGTTCACGGTGTAGCCCTCGCCTGGGCCGCGGCCGATCTGGTCGATGAAGCCCGTTCCTGGGTATATGGTCCGAGGATCCTGGTGGACAGAGATGTAGAGGACGCGGGGCTCCTCGTAGAAGATGTCCATGGTGCCGTTGCCTGCGTGGGCATCGGAGTCGAATATGAGCACTCGCTCTAGGCCGTGGCGCTCCAGCAGCGCCTGGGCGCAGACGGCCACATCGTTGAACACGCAGAAGCCTCCGCCGTAGTCATGCCCGGCGTGGTGGAGGCCTCCGCCGACCCCCTCCGCGACCCTGAACCCTTTTCCCGCGATGAGCTCTCCAGCCTTGAGCGCCGTGCCGACGATGAGCCGCGCGGCCCGGGCGACAGCCGGCGTCAGCGGCGTGTCCGCGGACAACAGAGCATGCCTCGCTGCAAGCCTGTCGACGAGGCGGATGTATGCGTCGGAGTGGACGAGGCGGAGGTCAGCGTCTCCAGCGGCCTCGGGCTCCACCAGCTCGACCTCCTGGCGGCGGAGCAGCCCTTGGGCTTCGAGGAGCTTCATGAAGCGGGGGAATCGATCTCCCCTGAAGGGATGGCCTGGGCCGAAATCGTATTCGGAGACGCCGCTGTGATAGACGATGGCTACGCAATCCACGGTACAGATGGGACTCGTCTCAGTTAATTAGGGCTCCGGCCTCGCGGGGTCATAGGGGGATGTCGAGGGTCTCCTTGGCCGTGTCGAAGACCATGCAGGTAAGGGTCTTCTCGATGCCTCGGACGTTCCTCAGCTTGTCGACGACGAACCTGCCGATGGCCGCCACGTCCCTCTCCTTCACCTTAATGAGGATGTCCCAGTCGCCGGTGATGATGTGGACCTCCAACACCTCGGGGAAGCGCGCCACCTCCCTCGCTATCTGGCGTTGGTCCAGGGGCTCCTCCACTCCCGGCATCCTGTATGTGATGGAGGCGAGGATCAAGGCGGTCGTCGGCCTCCCGAGCTTCGCATAGTCGAGGACGGGCTTGTACCCCTTTATTACGCCCGAGTCCTCGAGCCTCTTGATCCTGGAGTAGACGGTGGTGATGGGACTCCCGATCCGGCGGCTTATCTCCCTCGCTGAGACCTTCGCATCCTCCTGCAGAAGCCTCAGAATCTCTAGATCCCGCTCATCAACTGACAGGCTAGATCACCGTAAAAAATACAGGATACAACGGATATTTATAACTTTATTCGTAAAATACTCTAAAATTTTTGGAAAAAATTTATATGCTGGTCCCGGGTTAACCTCTAACTCACATGAGGCCGTCAGCTGAGGAGAGGCTCAAGGTTCAGAGGCAGCTTCGAGAGCGCTTCAGGTACATAAGGAGGCCGGATATGCGGTGCGTCCTGAGGATTCAGGACGAGGTGCTCTCTGCGCTCAGGGACTTCCTGAGGGGAGAGGGATTCGTAGAGATACTGGCGCCCATCATAGGGCCTGTGACGGACCCTGGCATCAGGGGGGCCGAGCAGGCCTCCGTCGACTTCTACGGACACCCCTTCAAGATCATGAGCAGCATGATCCTCTACAAGCAGATGGCGGTCTCAAGCCTCGGCAAGGTGTTCGCCCTCTCGCCGAACGTCCGCCTAGAGCCAGAGGAGGCGCTGACCACGGGGCGACACCTGTCGGAGTTCAGGCAGCTCGACCTTGAGATCGCCCACGCCTCCTACCTAGAGGTCATGAAGCTGGGCGAGCGGATGGTCAGCCACGTCTGCGCCAAGGTCAAGGAGCGGTGCGCCGACGACCTCAAGAGTCTGGGCAGAGACCTGAGGGTCCCCCCGACGCCCTTCAGGAGGATGACCCACAGAGACGCAGTCAACCTGCTTCTCTCCAAGAGATTCGAGGTCAGTCAGGAGGAGGAGATACCATGGGATGCCGAGGAGGCCCTCTCAGCGATGTTCGACGAGCCCTTCTGGGTATTCGACTACCCAATGACCGCGAGGGGCTTCTACGACCGCGAGGACCCAGCGCGGCCAGGCACCCTCAGGGACTTCGACCTCCTCTACCCCGAGGGCTTCGGCGAGGCGATCTCAGGGGGCGAACGGGAGTACCAGCTTGACAGGGTCTTGGCCCGCATGAGGGCGAAGGGGGACGACCCCCGCGAGTACGGCTGGTACATAGAGATGCTGAGGGAGGGGGTCACGCCCTCCGCGGGCTTCGGCATCGGCGTTGAGCGTCTCACCCGCTATATTTGCGGCTTGGAGAAGATCTGGGAGGCCCTTCCCTTCCCAAAGGTGCCTGGAGTCGCCTCTCCCTGATACGCCGCGCCCCGAGAACATCAGATGAAAAAGAGAAGGCTAGAGCAGGCTTTTGAGTTCTGGGTCTTGGGCCTGGAGTTCTCGGCACTGGTCGATGGTCTCGACGGCCCGCCTGATGTGGGGTATGGCGATGGAGCCGCCGACGACGAGGGCCACGTTCAGCGCCTCGAGGAGCTCATCATCGGTCATCCCGAGCTGGATGCACCGGATGACATGGTATGTGATGCAGTCGTCGCACCTGAGAACCGTCGAGGTCGCAAGCCCAAGCAGCTCCTTCGTCCTCTCGTCCAAGGCCCCCGCCTCGTAGGCGCGGCTGTCCAGAGCCCAGAAACGCTTGAGGCCAAGGTTTCCGCTGCTCAGGATGCGCTCGTTCATCCGTTTCCTATACTCGTTGAACTCCTGTGGGGTTTTCACGGAGACACCGGAGATAAGAGTCACCTCAACCCTAAAAGGTTCTCCCATCAGAGGTGAAGATTTTATGGCTGGGCGCGTACACTAGGATCGGGATGAGGGTCATAGGCGAGGGAGACGACGTCCTCCTCTACTTGGACAAGAAGCGGACCTATCTCGTCCGCGTCGAGGTCGACAAGCAGTTCCACACCCACAAGGGCTTCGTAGAGCTGAGCGACCTCATCGGTAGAGCTTACGGCTCTTCCCTGAAGAGCAGCCTCGGCGTCACCTTCCACGCGCTGCGGCCGCTGGTCCGCGACAGGATTCTGAAGACGGATAGGCGGACGCAGGTCATGTACCCGAAGGACATCGGCTACCTGCTCCTCAGGACCGGCATCGGAGCCGGAAGCCGCGTCGTCGAGGCCGGGACGGGTAGCGGGGCCCTAACCTGCGCCCTGGCGGACGCCGTTAGACCCAGTGGCAGGGTATACAGCTACGAGATCCGGCCCGAGTTCCAGAGGGTGGCGGCTTCAAACATCGAGAGGGCGGGGCTCACGCCCTACGTGGAGCTGAAGGAGGGCGACGTGACGGAGGCCATCGACGAGGAGGATGTGGACGCCGTCGTCCTCGATCTTGCGACGCCGTGGCTCGTCGTCCCCCTGGCGTACCGCGCGCTGACTGGGAGCGGCGTCTTCGCGTCTTTCAGCCCCACCATAGAGCAGGTGATGAAGACCGTCTCGGCTCTGAGGGAACACTCCTTCGTGGAGGTTGAGACCGTCGAGCTCATGTTGAGGAGGATGACCGTCGTCGAGAACAGAACCAGGCCTGAGACGTTGATGATCGGCCACTCCGGCTACATGACGACGGCCCGTAAGGTGCTGGAGTAGCCCCCTGACGAGACGAAGACGCCGGGATCCAACAGTTATCGTACCTTAAATCGCCACTAAAAACATGTATGGTAGTCTCAAACTGTCGTCCTGATACCGCCGCCGATGCGGCGTGCCTCAAAACCTGATCGCCGCAAACGTGAGAGGGGGGACAACCCTGTTCGCGTACGCTCGGACGATTTTTAAGAGCCTTAGAGGAGGACATCATGGAGCTGAGGGTATCGCATGAAGCGCCTTGTGGAGGCTGCTGAGGAGCTATTGAGCGGCATATCGGAGGCAATGAGACAGCTTGACCTCTCCCAGGTTGATGGGATGCTGGAGGCCTTGCTCCTCGCTAGGACTGAGGGGCGTAAGGTCCTCATTGTAGGCGCCGGCAGAAGCGGCCTCGTGGGTCGGGCTTTCGCCATGCGCCTCATGCACCTGGGATTCAACATCTACGTGATGGGCGAGACCATCACCCCCTCCGTTGGAGATGGGGACCTTGTACTCGTCATCTCGGGCTCTGGCAGTACCACCCTGCCTGTCACCGTAGCGGAGATGGCCAAGAGACTGGGTGCCAAGGTACTTGTGGTGACCTCGCACCCCAACTCCCCCCTGGGGAGGACGGCAGACCACCTCGTCGTCGTCTCAGGAAGGGAGATGGTGGCGCGGGAAGAAGAGTATCATGCGCGCCAGCTCTTAGGGGAGCACGAGTCCCTCGCCCCCATGGGAACCCTGTTCGAGGACTCCTGCATGGTCTTCTTGGATAGCGTCATCGCCGAGCTCATGACGCGACTTGATGTATCGGATGAGGAGATGAAGCGTAAACACGCTGTAATAGAGTAGCACTGCGCGGCTATGTCTCAGGGGCGCGAACGGCCTCGAGGCGCGAGCAGAGCCCACAATGCCTGAAGCCCTCGCAGTTTACGCCGATGAGAAGGCCCCGACTCGCCCCGAGACCCGATGCATCCCCATCTATATCGCAGCATTAAAACCTGTTACCCTGAGCATTAACCCCTAAAGAATTTTCAGAAAGCCTAAATCTCTGTGCCCATTATTCTTTTTCGAAGCGCTATGTTGGATGAGAAAGCGTTGGACCTGATGAAGAGGATGATGGAGGCCTTCGGCCCCTCAGGGTTCGAGCGGGAGGTCGCGGCCCTCACCAAAGAGTACATGGAGCCCTACGCGGACGATGTGGTGGCTGACAAGCTCGGCACCGTCACCTTCGTCTCGAAGGGCTCCGCGGAGAGGCCTAGAGTGCTACTAGCAGGGCACGTCGACGAGATCGGGTTCGTCGTATCATCCGTAACCGATGAGGGGTTCCTGACCTTCAACCCCCTGGGCGGGTGGTGGAGCCAGGTGCTGCTCGGGCAGAGGGTGGTGATCCGCACCGGCAAGGGGGATGTCCACGGCGTCATCGCCGCGAAGCC
>CAZRAV010000054.1:0-6245 GCA_964598175.1 uncultured Candidatus Bathyarchaeia archaeon
GAGGCCAAGAAGATCGAGCCCTCCTACACGAGGGTCAGGGCCATCTTCGAGGCGTTGCAGCGGCTGGAGCAGAAGAGTGAGGCTCGGGCTCAGGAGATCATGACCACGGAGGTCGTAGGAGTCCAGGTTAGCGACCACGTCCGTAAGGCAGTAGACCTGATGAGAGAGACCGGCTACTCCCAGCTTCCCGTCTTCGACGGCGAAAGGACTGTGGGCAGCGTCTCCGAGAGTACAATCATCGACAGAATCGTCGACGGAAAGAAAGGGGAAGCCATCACCCATGGACCCGTCTCGGAGATCATGGACGACGCGTTCCCCCAGGTGGGCATGGATGCCCCTGTCTCCCTATTAACGAGCCTACTTAGGGTATACCCCGCCGTCCTGGTTTCCAAGAAGGGGGAGATCGCAGGGATCGTGACGAAAGCCGACCTGCTGAAGACCCTGAACAAGCAGTAGGCCTAGAGGGAAATAGTTCCGACTAAAACAACGGGAGGGAGCGGGGATGGGCCTCTCTCAGACGACGATCATAGTCAGCGTAGAGCGGACCTTGTCGAGGCGCCTGATCTTCCAGCTGATGGTGTCCTTGAGGTCCTGCATGGTCTCGGTCTCTACGCGGGCGATGATGTCGTAGACGCCATAGACCATGTGAGCCTCCTTGACCTCCTGTATCGCCTTCAGATCCTTAAGGACCTCGTTCTCAGCGCCTATCTCCGCGTTTATCAGGACGAATGCCGTTGCCAAAACAGTTCACCTTCCACATCCTACTCTCCCCATCGGATACTTAAAATTTGTTAAAGACTAACGAGAGGAAAAACTCGATGTTTTCTTCGAGCACATAAAGTCATAGAGATTCACTGGCCACTAATTCTAGCGCATTCTAGTTTTATCCTCTGAACCGGTGGGGATTTGCATAACGCTCAGGAGGACCAACGGTCAAATATGCTAAAGGCCTCGGTTAAGATCACCTCCTCTAGCTCACCCTTCTCCCCTATGCCGTAGTAGTAACCTCCTGTGATCCGGGGTATCTCCATTAGGAGTTCTGTGGGCTCCAGCCACATCTTTCCTGTCCTCTCTTTCAAGCTCTCTTTGTACTGCCTTGGAGCAGTGTCTCCTACTGGGACATGGGATGGGTTGATGACCAGCGTCCTCACTTCTCCCCTCTGTAGAAGGTATGCGACATCGATTACATCCGCCTGTGCGTTGTTCATGAAGCGCTGGCGGGTGTAGGGGGATAGGGGAGACTCAAGGGAGACGTTGGCTATACCATCGGAGATTATTACGATGACGGGGATCACATCCTTATTCTTGACCTTCTCGTTTCTTAGAATCCGCCAAGCCTCGAACATCCCTGAGGCTAGAGGTGTTAGGTCGCTGGCTCCTACCTCCATAAGTTTCTTCACCACGAGGTTCATGTTTGTAGTTGGACTTTGGAGCGTTGAGGCGCTCTGTCCTTTGAAGATGACTAGACCCAACCGGCCGCGCTTCTTGAACGCTATGTCGCGCATGCTCAGGATGGCGTTTCTCACGTTGACAAGGGATGCGATCATAGATTCGCTAACATCCAGAAGGAGAACCATCGTGATAGGCGCACGCATCTCTCTGACCTTAACCCTTATGTCTTCGACTTCTACACTCAACGCCAGACCTACTCGATCCCTCGAACGCTGGAAAGGAGCCGCAGCCCTAACAGTAGGCCCCAGAGCCACGTTCCAGGGCCTACGCTTTGGAAACTCGTATGAGACATATCTGCCATGCTCCGACCTTGCCTTGGTCTTCGATTGTCTACCGACGACACCCCTAAGCCTACGGTCAGCCCGCCGCTCAACAAGGAACTTGTAGCGTCTCCCCTTCTCTCTCGTTCCAACCTCCAAGAGCTTCGCGCCCTTCCCGACGACCATCTTGTAGAGGCGCCTGAGTGATGCGTATAGGGGAATGTTAATGATCCTCGAAGTTTCCGTGATCCTCTTCTCCCCAACAGCCTCCTCATAAACTGCAGGAGTCTGCTGAACGATTTGTCTCTTAAGCCCTGAGCCCAGATATGTGTAGAAATACACGACAGGCTTACGGATCCTACGGGGGGAAAGGAGAGTCAGAATCGCGAAGATGGATGCTATTACTGCGAGATGGGAGAGGAATCTACGGAATGTTAAGGTTTTTAATACGACCTCTACAGGTATGCCGAAGAGCATGGCTTTGAAGAAAAGGGTCGTTATGCTTGATAAGAAGCTGAGGGAGATGATCAGAGTCGATATGATTAGGATGTTGATGATATAGTATATAGGGCTCGGGAGTCTCCTCTGTCTTCTCCTGGCCCTTCTTGGCTGGGGGGAAGATGCGACGGTCTCCTGTAATGTATCGACTTTTGGTGGCCCATGCTCAAGGCCTTCTTCAATGTCCTTCGATGGTACCTCCCTAAGAAGGACTCTCTTCAGATCCTCCTCTAAGGAGATCCTCTCCAGGGGCTTCAATCCCCTCCCCTTAATCCTGTGGCTCAGGGCTATGTCGAAAACACTCAAAACGTCCTCGGCCTCGACCTCGTCTCTCCCCTCAAAGGCAGCTAGGGCCCGAGCCGCCTTCAAGATGGCTATGTCGGACCTAACTCCCTCAACATTGAGGCGCGAACAGGCATCGGCTATGCCCCTCATAACACCCTCAGAAACTTTTATGTTGGCTAGGGCCTCCCGAGCCGCCTGAATCCGTCTACTTAGGTGGGCCTGTTTCTCCTCATATTCTCTACCGAAGGATGCTGGGTCCTCCTCAAATAATAGGTTCCTCCGGACCACTTCTTCCCTCTGTTTTGGTTCCCTCAGAGAGTCCATCTCGACATTAAGGGCGAAGCGGTCTAGAATCTGGGTCCTCAGCGCCCCCTCCTCGGGATTCATCGAGGCTATGAGGGTGAAGCGAGATGGATGTGTTACGCTGAGGCCCTCCCTCTGGACCACGTTCCAGCCTGAGACCGCTGGATCGAGGATGCAGTCTACCAGATGGTCTGGCAGAAGGTTTATCTGGTCTATGTAGAGGATGTTCTGGTTGGCCTTACCCAACAGGCCGGGTTGGAGGACTTTAACACCCTTCTGGAAAGCCGCTTCGGAGTCGATGGCTCCAAGCAGCCCATCCTCCGACGCGCTTACCGGTAGTTCGACTAGGCGCATACGACGATACGCAACCGGGAGCTCCCCTTCCTCGGCCATTCGTTCTCTACAAGAGGGACATAGATGGGACAATTCCCTTGGATTGCAGTTGAAGGGGCAGCCCTTAACATATTCAATTTTAGGCAGTATCTCCTCCATAGCCCGGACGATGGTCGATTTCCCGGAGCCTTTCGGACCTGTGATAAGGACGCCGCCGAGCTTGGGGTCGATGGCGCTCGATATGAGGGCCATCTTCACCTTCTCCTGCCCGACAACTGCGGTGAAGGGGTAAACTTGTCGGGGCATCTGCGCTACCTCTTCACCTTGAACGCTCGATGACGAGGCCCAGGGCTTTATTAAACTCGTTCTCGATCTGGTTCTCCGACGCAGGCGGATCCATGCCTAGGTTCCTTGTTCTGTGACTTAAGGCTAAGAAGGCGCATTCGAGAACGTCCTGGGGCTTGACCTCGTTCCTTCCGTTGAAGGCGGCAAGTGTCCGAGCGGCTTTTATGATGGTTATGTCCGGCCTGTGGCCGTCCACATGTAGGGCTATGCACATCCGTGCTACAACCTCTAGTAGTTGGTCGGGAACATTCACCTTGGGTAGAATATCCTTCGACCATGGGATCTTCTCCATCAACTCTTTCTGTCTGCTCTGGAACCTTTCTCTGAAGCCTATGGGGTTGTCCTCGAACTCCAGGTTGAGCTTCATAACCGCTATTCTCAGAGCCGGATCTCGGATGGTTGAGATCTCCGTGTGAAGAGCCATACGATCTAGGAGTTGCGGCCGTAGCTCCCCCTCTTCGGGGTTCATGGTGCCCACGAGGATGAAGCGAGATGGATGCTGGACGGAGATGCCCTCCCTCTCAACGATATTCCACCCAGATGAAGCCGCATCTAGGATCACATCCGTGATATGGTCTGGAAGCAGGTTTATCTCGTCCACGTAGAGGACGTTCTGATTGGCGTCTGCCAATATACCTGCCTCCAGAGCCCTAACCCCCTCCCTTATCGCCCTCTCGATGTTGAGGGTGCCCACCACCCTATCCTCCGTCGCGCCGATGGGTAGATCGACTACCTCCATCTTCCTCGAAACCACGGGGAGGGTTTCACCCCCATCCACCCGGGAACGGCAGACCTCACACATATTGGTTGGATCCGAAGGGCTGCAATGAAAGGGGCAGTCCTTCACAACCTTCACATCCGGAAGGAGGTCCACTAGAGCCCTGACGGCGGTACTCTTTCCAGTCCCCTTAGCACCTCGTATAAGGACGCCCCCGATCCGGGGGTTTATGGCGTTGAGAAGTAGAGCTGATTTCAGACGCTCTTGGTCGACGAAAGCGGTGAAGGGGAAAACGGTTCTAAAGCCCCCGTAGACTGCGCTCATTATTGTTATTTCAATATAACGACAAGTCTAAAAGGGTTATTGAAGGGGGTTTGAAGTCGAGACTCCAGAGAATTGTTTGCGTATAAAATAGGAAAAAACGTCTTTGGCGGGCCTTTCAACCCCCGATCAAAGAGATAGATATTAGGTATGTTCTTCTCCGGTATCCAGGAGGGTTGGCGACAAACAAGAGCCATAACGAATCCGCCTTCGAAGTCTTGGAGACAATTCATGTTCTTGTCGGCATCAGGCGAGATACTTAAAATACCTTCTCGGCTTATGGGAGAGCGGGGATAAGCCTTGATTCTGGATGACTCCCTGACAGCCCGAGAGATGAGGGCCGTCGAGATGAACGCCGACTATCTCGGTGTCTCCAGATTGCAGCTCATGGAGAACGCCGGTCGAGCCGTGGCTGACGCCGTCATGAGCCGGTTCGGGCCTAAGAGCCAGGTAACCATCGTCTGCGGTCTCGGCGGTAACGGTGGAGACGGCTTCGTCGCGGCGAGGCATCTTGCTGAGGCTGGATACCGTGTCGAGGTCCTCCTCCTCGGCTCATCCGAGGTGATCCATTCCGATGAGGCCCTAGCCAATTGGATAGCCCTGAAGCAGATGAGATCCAGCATCAATATCGTGGAGATCCATGACTCAGCGGAGATCCAGCCTCTCAAGGTGGATGTAATCGTTGACGCGCTCATCGGCACAGGCGTCAGGGGAGCCCTTGTGTCCCCCTTCAGAGAGATGGTCCAGGCCATTAACGGATCGAAGGGCTTCAAGATCGCAGTAGACGTTCCGACTGGCGTCGAGTCCGACACCGGTTCCGTCCACGATGTGGCCGTCAAAGCTGATCTGACCTTGACATTCCACAAGCCGAAGAAGGGATTCGAGAAGGCGGGGAAACACCTCGGCGAGATGGTTGTCTGCCCCATCGGTGTTCCCCCCGAGGCAGGACTCTTCACCGGACCTGGCGATGTCTACCTAGTCTCGAAGAGGCGTCGCCCCGACTCGCATAAAGGTGAACATGGAAGTCTCCTCGTCATCGGGGGAAGCGAGACCTATTCGGGAGCCCCTGCTTTGACGGCGATGGGAGCCTACGCTGTCGGTGTCGATCTCGTCTATGTGGCTGCTCCGGAGACTGCGGCCTCCATCATCGCAGGCTTCTCCCCTAGCCTGATAACTTTGAAGCTGAAGGGGAGCCGACTGATTCCGAAGAACCTTCGACAGCTTCGGCCCTTCCTCGAACGGGTGGATGCCGTAGCCATGGGGCCTGGCCTCGGCCTTAACGATGAGACCGTTGAGGCGGTGTGCACGCTCATAGACTGGGTGGAGGAGCACCGACTGCCCTTGCTCTTGGACGCGGACGCCTTGAAAGGGTTTGCGGAGAAGAGAAGGAAAATGGGGACGCCGGCTGTCTTCACGCCTCACGGTGGGGAGTTCAAGATACTCACGGGGAGGGAGGCTGCCGGAGACTTCAGGGAACAGGGGATGGTTGTCGAGAAGGAGGCCGCCAAGCTCGGGGGGACAATCCTGCTGAAGGGTCGCGTGGATGTCATCAGCGACGGCATCCGCACACGTTACAACTGGACTGGGAACCCGGGGATGACGGTGGGAGGAACGGGTGACGTCCTCTCAGGTGTCACTGCGGGCTTCATGGCCATTGGTGCCCCTCCCTTCGAGGCGGCTGCTGCGGGTGCTTTCGTCAACGGCGCAGCGGGAGATGCAGCCTACGAGGA
>CAZRAV010000055.1:0-6192 GCA_964598175.1 uncultured Candidatus Bathyarchaeia archaeon
CCAAGCCGTAGATGTAGTCGGCGATGAGTGGTCTGTCTGCCTCGTCGTAGAAAGCCGTTTTGACCTCTTCGTAGAGGGGGCCGCCGGGCGCCCCGAAGCTCGCAGCCTTGTCTAGGACGCCGACCACGGGCACGTCTTCGACGGCCTCGATGAGCTTCTCAGTGGGGAAGGGGCGGAACACCCTCATCTTGATCATCCCCGCCTTGACGCCCTCTTCTCTCAGCCCGTCGACCACGTGCCTGACTGTCCCCATGGTGGAGCCCAGCCCCATGATGGCGACCTCGGCGTCCTCCATCCTGTATGGGTCGAGCATCTCGTAGCGCCGTCCTGAGACCTTGGCGTACTTGGCGTCGACATCAGGTATCGCTTCTAGGGCGTGCTTCATCGCCTCGACCTGCTGAAGCTTGTGCTCGAAGTAGAAGTCCTGTAGGTCGAGGGGACCCATGGTGAGGGGGGTTTCGGGGTTGAGTCTGAACTCGGTCTCGCCCATGTGCCCCCTGACGGTTATGAACTCCCGCTCGCCGATGAACTCCTTCACCTCGTCGTCAGGGATGGTGAGGACGTTCTCCATGGTGTGGCTCAGCGTGAACCCGTCCAAGCAGACCATGACGGGGAGCTGGACATCGGGGTGCTCCCCCATCCTCCAGGCCTCTATGCAGGCGTCGTAGACCTCCTGGCTGTTCTCGCAGTATATCTGGATCCAGCCGCTGTCCCTGGCCCCCATGGAGTCGCTGTGGTCGTTGTGGATGTTGATGGGTCCGCTGAGGGCCCTGTTCGCAACCGCCATCACGATGGGGAGCCGCAGGGAGGCCGCGATGTATGTGATCTCCCACATCAGCGCCAGGCCGTTGGCCGCCGTCGCCGTGAAGGCCCTTGCCCCTGCGGCGGCCGCCCCGACGCAGCTGCTGAGGGCGCTGTGCTCGGACTCTACTGCGACGAACTCTGTGTCGACGAGGCCGTCTGCGACGTACTCGCTGAACCGCTCGACTATGATGGTCTGGGGTGTGATGGGGTAAGCGGCGACGATGTCCGGGTTCACCTGCTTGACTGCGTAGGCGACGGCTTCGTCTCCGTTCATTCCCTTGAGGATCTGCATCTGCATCATTTCTTCCTCACCATCTCTATGCATGCGACGGGGCACTCCTCAGCGCAGATGCCACATCCCTTGCAGTACCTGAGGTCGACCTCGATGTAGCTGTCATCACGCACCTTGATCGCCCCCTCGGGACAGTAGAAGTGGCAGAGCATGCACTTCGTGCATTTGTTCCCGTCGATCTCCGGATATTCCACGCCCCAGTCACCCGTCTCGTACTCAGTGGTGGACTTGTACGAGACCGCGCCTCGGGGTAGATCCCTCCATCCCGGTTTCTGCTCGCTCATCCCTTCACCACCTCGTCATATGCTGTCTCGATCAGCTTCACGTTCATGTCGCCTATTCGGCCTGGGAACCTCTCCTTTACAACCGTCAGAATCGAATCGAGCTTAACTATCCCCGTCGCCTTCACGACTGCGCCGAGCATCGCCGTGTTGGTTATGGGCCGCCCGAGCACCTTCAGCGCCAGGCTAGTAGCGTCCAGCACCCAAGTCTCCTGATCCCCCAGCCCCAGCCGCTCTCTCACCTCTGAGGGCGTCTGGCCCGTGTTCACCGCCAGCCTTGTATCCAGCTTCACCCCCTCGGCGACGGAGGGCCCTAGCAGCGTCGGGTCGAGCACCACGACGATATCGGGCTCGTAGACGCTGGAGTGCAGACGGATGGGCTCGTCGCTGATACGCGTGAACGCTGTGATGGGCGCTCCGGCCCGCTCAGGCCCGAAGGTGGGGAAGCTCTGGATGTACCTTTCCTCCTTAAGCCCAGCCTGGGCGAGGAGAAGCGAAGCAGTCCAGGCTCCCTGCCCACCGCGGCCATGGAACCTCACCTCAGTAAGTTTGGCCGACAAACCTCTTACCTCTTGAACCTCAAAGTTTCTCGTCTAACATCATATTAAAACCTAACTTATGAGGATACACACGGAGGAGGCCATCAGCCAAGGACACGCCTCTTTAGCTCGTTGAGCTCATCCCGCTTTCTCTCAGCCATGGCGGCGGCTGCTTCTGCGAACCTCTCCCAGCTCCAGCCCATGGCTTCGTAGGCGTAGTCGATGGACCGTGAGGAGGAGACAATGAGCCCCTCGCCCATGCTGTTCCCCCCGAGCTTCACTGCCGCGGCGGGGTCTCCTCCCTGAGGTCCCAGCCCTGGCGAGAGGATGAGCCTCTCCTCTCCGATGATGGACCTGACCTCGCCCAGCTCGGAGGTAACAGTGCAGCCGACGACGAAGCCGTTGGAGCCCCGCTCGTAGGCATCCCTCGTCAGACGGAGGTAGAGGGGCTCGCCTCCAACCATCAGGGATTGGTAGTCGTGGGCGCCTGGGTTCGACATCCTGCACAGGGCGAAGACGCCCTTGTCTCTTTCCCTCGCCCATTCGTAGACAGCATCACTCCCATCCTTGAAGCCGGGGAAGGGGCTGAAGGTGACGGCGTCGAACCCCACCAAATCGATCCAGTGGAGCCCCGCCATGTTGGTGGAGCCGATGTCGGAGAGCTTCGCGTCCAGCAGTGCGATGCATCCGCCGCTGTGTATGGCCTCGACCAACTCCTTCAGATCTTCGAGAGAGAGGGAGTAGGTGATGAACTGGGCGTTGGGCTTGACGATGGGCGTGTAGGGAGCGACGGCCTCGACGACGGCAAGGCAAAACCTCTTGATCCCCTCCGACAGGCCGTGGCGCTCTATCAGCTGCATGGGGACCACATAGCTGCTCCTCATGGCGTCTGTGGCGGGGTCGAGGCCTACGCAGAGGAAGCTCTCCTTCTCCCTGCTCAGCTCGTAGTATCTCTCAACAAACCCTCGGCCAAGCAAGAGAATCTCCTCGTAACTACCCTGCTCCCAGAGCTTAAAACTTGATCCGAACACAAACAGAGTTACTCTCCAGACGTGAGGATAACCGCTCAAGGTGATTTCAAACGACATATCTAGGGGAGCTTTGAACGGGGGCGAACCTCCAAGATGTCTTTATATTATCTCAATCTAACTATCCCTCGGGAGGTCTTTCTCGGAGGGACGCTTGGTGAGCGAGGACGAGACCAGAAGGCTTCTGAGGATCCGCGACGACCTTGAGAGAAGGATGGTGCGACTGCAGGCCGAGATAGGGGACCTGAGGAGGGCTGTTGCCGAGATAGACAAACTCGTAGTGAGACGCGGGTTCCGTCAGCCAACCGCGAAGATGGATGAGGAGAGGGGAGAGGAGGGGGGGTCGATCTCCGTCAAGGCGAAGGACGGCACAGTCCTAGGCGTGCTTGAAGTTGACGAGAGGGAGATCGTCTTAGTCCCCCGAGATGACATCGACTTCACAGCCTCCATCCCGCCCTTCCAGTCGTTCTTCATAGACAGGGTTCTCGCAAACATGAGGTCCTCGGACGAGAACCGGGCTGCAATGGGCGAGGTATCTCCCGAGGATGTGCTCGCCTACGAGGTCTCTACCGAGGGGGAGCGGCTGCTCAGGTTGGTTGTTCGCAACTACGGCGGTGAGAGGCGACTGAGGGAGATCCGGAGCAGCCTCCGCTGGACCTTTGACAAGATGTACGAGAAGCTGCGGCAGAGCTGAGGCCGAGGGCACTTGATGGTGGAGTTGGAGAGGAATCCCCTCTGGCTGATCCTCGTAGAGTCCGTCCACGCGCTGCCGATGTATCCGTCCCATAAAGCCTATGTCAGGGATGTCCTGACCCTAGAGGCGCCCGACATCTCCGCAGAGGATCTCTCACTGAGGCTTGACATCCCACTAGGCGAGGCGATGGTCATCCTCTACGAGATCGAGGAGGAGAAACATCAGAGTTCAAACGGAGCCGAAGAGCTAGGCGAGTCTTAGGTGTCCTTGTCTATTTGACTACGTAGCGGTAGGACTCCGACTTCCCGGCGGTTGCACTCTTCCCCGTGGCCCTTATAATGTCGCCGGGCTCTGCGCCCAGGATTATCGATATGGGGTCGGAGACCTTGATCCAGGGGAACTGATACGGCTTGGCGTGGAACCTCTCTAGGACTTCTCTCCGCTCCCCCTCGGTAAGGATTTCGTGCTTCGGAACATGCTCGTGCTCGAAGAGATCGAAGGTTGGCAGGGTCGGGGGTATGAGCTCAATGCCTATCTTACTCGATGTGCTCTTCGCGGAGTATGTATACCGACCGTCTCCAACCATGATGCCCTTGACCACTCCCTCATTTTCCACCAGCTCCTTGAGCTCTCGGACATAGGAGATGCCGATGGTCTTCTGGCCGAGGACGCATAGTATCACATACCTCTTGTCGCCGCGGGAGGTGTAGAAGATGATCTTCTCGGCCTCTCTCTCGACTTTATCGACCTTGAGGTTCCTGTACTTGATGAGGAGTGCGACGCGCTTCTCCTCCAACGTCTCAGTTCCACCCACACGCATCACCTGTAGGCTATCTTGTCTTGACCCTCTTCACTATGGGCGCCCTGATCTTGCGGAAGATGCGGTATCCACAGTAGGGGCAACGGAAGGATATGTATCGCTCGAGCTCTGCATACGAGACTCGACGTGCACAGCGGACACATTCGTAGACGGGGCCACTATACAACGGTCGCTCCTTACCCTTCTCCTCATCCAGATCCATGTGGATCCATCCAATGCAAATAACAAACTTCAGGGACTCTCATTAAAACTTAGCGTATATCGGGCGGCCTCTCACCATGCGATCTGAGACCACGCCGCTGATAACGACCTCAACGACATCTCCAACAAGGCCCTCAGCCCCTTCGACGAGCACAACCGGACCATGGTTAAGGGGGTATGCCACGTAGAGATGTCTGTCCCGCTCATACGGCTCGGCGACGACTACTCGGACCCTCCGGCTCACAAGCTCCTCCTTCAGAGCCCTGTTCGCCTCTTTGGCGGCCTCGTATATCCTGCCGCTCAGCTGATCCCTGGCTGCGGGGGGCGCCTTGGGCAAGTCGCAGAAAGCGGACATGGGTAGGGGCTGAAAGCGGTACAGGATGATTCTCGCTGCACCCGAATCAACGCTCTCACCGATGGCCTTCACGGTCTCGGCGACCGTCTCAGCATTCTGTCCGGGCAGTCCGTGGATGAAATAGACGTAGGGCTTCAGCCCTTCCCTCTTCAGCCTCCTTACGGCGCGGAGATTCTCCGCCGGCGTGGAGGGCCTGCCAAGCTGGAGGCCGTGCGCCTTTGAGCCGGTCTCGAAGCCTATGTTGACCGGCGTCCCCTGCAGGTATCTGCCCAGAAGCCCTGCGGCGCGCTCCGTGACCGGAACAGCCTTGATATTCTCGATCATGACGGAGGCCTCTCCCTCGTTGAACGCATCCATCTCCGTGATGCGTGAAAGCAGTTCTTCCAATGCCTCATAGTTCGGCTCGGGGTGCCTTGGGTCCGTCAGCGGCTTGGGCTCCACGAGGAGGTCCCTCCCGTAGTCGAGGAAGTCGGGCGCGCTCAGCACGACGCGTCTGACGCCCTCCGAGAGGAGACCTTGAACCTCCTCACAGACCTTCTCCACCGACCGGCTCTTGGGTGGGCCGTACAGACTGGGGACCGAGCAGTAGCCGCAGCCCGGTGGGATCCCCATGGGGCAGTCGTAGCGCTCCTCCAGACCTCCGTCGCGACACTGCTCGCAGCCCACGCAGGCGCCCTCTGGCAGTGCGGCGCGCGCCCTCAGATAGTTGCTGCACCCTCTGAGAACCTCGACATAGACGCGAGCGGCATAGTATATGGGGTAGTCTCCAATGACCTTGGTGGAAGGCGTCAGACGGTCATAGACTTCCCGCCTCATCACGGGCCGAAGACTCTTCATCCGCACAGCTGCACCATCTAGATAGGCGACGCCGAGCAAAGTGGTCAGTTCCTCGTTGCTCGGAAGCCGACCATGATCCAGTCCCAGGTCGAGCAGCTCTTCAAGGGTATGTTCAGCCTCGCCTATTACGGCCAGATCTCCTCGAGCCTTTACAAGGGCGTCTTCCGGTTCTGAGGATAATGGCCCGCCCACCACAATGGGGCCCATCGTAGCCGCCTTCCACTTGGAGATGACGCGCCTCACGGCGGAGAGGTCGGCGGTCATGCCGCTGACGAAGAGAACGTCGTAGTCACTCAGATCGAGGCGGTCATGCAGCAAGGCCTCTGCGACAGTTATACGAG
>CAZRAV010000056.1:0-4044 GCA_964598175.1 uncultured Candidatus Bathyarchaeia archaeon
CTGCTGGCCCACCCCCCACAACAGCTACCTTTCTGCCAGAGGGCTTCGGCCTAGGAGGCACATCGAATCCCCTTTCCAGCTCATAATCGGCGACAAACCTCTCCAATCTTCCGATTTCGATTGGATCTCCTCTCCTGCTCAGTACACATTGTTTTTGACACTGCTCTTCCTGTGGACAGACCCGACCACAGATTGCCGGTAGGCTGTTCTGTTCCTTGATTATTTTGATAGCTTCATCGAAGTTGCCCTCCTTAATTGCCTCAATGAATGCTGGTATGTCTATCTCAACAGGGCAACCCTTCACACATTGAGGTTCAGGGCACTGCAGACATCTCTCTGCTTCGGCTATGGCCTGTTTACCGCTATATCCAAGGGCGACTTCGTTGAAATTATGGATACGCTCCTCCACTTTCTGTTTCGGCATTGGAACGCCACGCTTTGACACCCAGGCTCAACTCCTCAATTGCCTTGTTTTTCGAATCTCTCCATGGAAAGTCCCTCTTCCTCGAGGTATATCCTCAGTCTGGCCATCAACTCGTCGAAGTCGACAAGGTGTCCGTCGAAGGAGGGTCCGTCGACGCAGGCAAACTTTGTTTCACCTCCAATCGTCACCCTGCAAACCCCACACATACCCGTCCCATCGAGCATGATTGGATTTAAATTTACGATGGTCTTGATACCGTGAGGCCGCGTCATCTCAGAAACGGCTTTCATCATTATGGTTGGTCCGATGGCCGTAACGAGATCGATCTTTTTTTGGCTGATCAGATCCTTTAGGACGTCCGTAACAAAGCCTTTCCGTCCTTTTGTTCCATCGTCTGTAGTTATGTGGAGCTCATCGCTCACCTGTCGCATCTCTTCCTCTAAAATTAGTAGATCCTTGTTCCGTGCTCCTATTATGCAGATGACCCTGTTTCCGGCTTCCTTCAGAGCTTTAGCCTCTGGATAAGCCTCGGCTATGCCAACCCCTCCCCCGATGACGACGACCTGTCCATATTTTTTAATTTCAGAGGGATTGCCTAGGGGACCGACGATATCTGCGATTCCATCTCCCTCTCTCATCTTTCCCAGCTTTTTAGTCGTCTTCCCTACTTCTTGGGCTATCAGGATTATCGTCCCATCTTTGGGGCTGGAATCAACGATGGTTAGGGGTATCCTCTCCCCCTTCTCGTCGATCCTCAGGATGATGAACTGGCCCGGCCTCGCCCTCGTAGCGATGGCTGGGGCCTCGACCTCGAACAGTTTTACGTTGGGTGTCAGCATCCGCTTCGTCACTATCTGATACACGGCATCACCACTCTACGTGTGGTTCCTGAAAAATGAGAGGAAGTAGCTAATAAAAGTAGAGGACCGCCTCTAGATCCAGCCGAGGAGCCTCATCGCCTCGGCGACCCTGCCGAGGGCAAGCGCATAGGCGCCATACCGCATGTTGACCTTGTACTTCTCCGCCTGTCCGTGGACGTCCTTGAACGCCTGCTTCATCACCCGCTCAAGGCGCTGTTCGACCTCCTCATCGGTCCAGTAGTATCCCATCCTGTTCTGGACCCACTCGAAGTAGCTGACGGTGACGCCGCCCGCGTTCGCGAGGATATCAGGGATGACGATGATCTTCTTCTCGTTTAAAATCTTGTCTCCATCCGCTGTGGTTGGACCGTTCGCGGCCTCAACGATCATCTTGGCCTTGATGTCTCCGGCATTTTCCCCGGTGATGACGTTCTCAGTTGCTGCCGGCACGAGGATGTCGCAGTCAACGGTCAAGGCGCCTTGAGTGCCTATGTCCTCCAGGCCGTGGTAGCCGACGATGCCACCTGTCTTGTTCATGAACTCTCTTAGTTCACTTGGGTCGATACCGTCCTTATCGTAGAACCCACCCGTGATGTCGCTCACCGCGATGATCTTGGCCCCGGCGTTGTGGAAGTTGAGCGCGGCGGGGTAGGCGACCTTGCCGTAGCCCTGAATCGAGACCGTGGCCCCCTTTATCGCCACGTCGAACACCTTAGAGGCCTCGACGGCTGTTAAGAAGACGCCTCGGCCGGTGGCCATCGACCGGCCTTTAGAGCCTCCAAGGACGATGGGCTTAGCCGTGATGACGCCGGGTATAATCTTGCCGGTAACCTTGTAGTACTCGTCCACGAACCACGCCATGATCTGGGCGTCGGTGCCTAAATCGGGTGCGGGAATGTCGAGATCGACGCCCACAAAACGGGCGATTGCCGCTGCGTAGGCCCTCGTGAGCCGCTCCAGCTCACCTCGTGATAGTTTCTGGGGGTCGCAGGCGATGCCGCCTTTTCCGCCGCCGTATGGGAGGTTCGCCACGGCGTTCTTCCAGGTCATCCAGGCCGCGAGGGCTTTCTCTGTATCCAGATCTAGGTGGGGGTGGTACCTGATTCCACCCTTGGTGGGGCCGCGGGCATCGTTGTGGTGAAGCCTGAAGGCTTCGAAGCACTTGACGGAGCCGTCGTCCATCTTTATGGGCAGGGAGACCTGAAGGATGCGCTTTGGCCTGCTTACGACCTCGTAGAAAGCTGGTTCGAGACCCATGAAATCCGAGACTTTCTTGATGTTCAAAAGCTGAGATTCCCAGGGACTGAGTTTTTTACTCAAGTCACATCTTCGGAAATTCATAAGTACTCCTATTTAATACTATCCATGTCTATCGATCTATATACCATATTACTCTGAAAACCAATGTAAATACTATTGTAGAGCGATTTCTGGGACCAATTGGCAGTCATAAGGGTTAAGCCCCGGCACCTCGAGACTCTTCAGCCCCGGCTGTGCTTGCGCTACGCCATCTCCGCAATCTTCTTGACATAAGCCTCATGGTCGAAGTCGGTGCCCTCAGCGTATTAGCCTCGCTCGACGGCCCGCTCCAATGTCCCTTTCGCCTAGTTGCTCCGGACGAGGAGTTCTGTGTGCACATCCTTTGAGCCGAGGTTGCTCTTCGAGACTTCGGAGCCTCGATTGAAGCTGATGCACGTGAGGCATTTGGACCTGAGGGAGTCGTGGAGGGCTTCGAGATCAAGGCGCCTCACCTACCTGCCTTGAGGGTCACGATGAATGCTTCCTTGATGTTGATCTTCTCAACTTTGAGGTCGACGCCATGCTCCATCTCCAGTGTCGTCCACCTGTCTCGGGTTATAAGTTAACTTAGAAGCTAATCTCAAGGGTAACCGAACTTATGTCTCTCACTCGAATAGATAGCGGATGACCTCTTGGACATCCCCATTTATAGTTATCTGGATGGGGCCGAGAAGCGCCTCCCGGGGATGGTAGAAGGATACGCGGCCTGCGTAAGCAGCCTGCTTTTTCAACCCGAAGGCGAGGTTGTCCCCTCGAATGCTGTGGGTGAGATGGGCGCGGGCTGCGTCCCTGATTCTCATCCGCCTGAGCAGTTCCTTGAGGTGGCGGAGGGACTCGACGCCTTCCAATTGGGCCTTCAGCACGGCACCGTCACGCCGGACAGTATGCTTGAGGTTTATCTCACCTAGGACGTTTACCACGGCCCTCTCGACCTTCTCGACGCTCTCCGTAGGGTTCACGGTCGCCTCCACCTCTATTTTGAGCCGGGTCATGCCCATTTCAGACGCTCCATCAGCCTTTCAAAGGCCTGCTTCAGTTCCTGTGGGGAGCCCTCGTTGACTATCATGTGATCGGCCAAGGCTATGGCCGAGCCCACGCCGAAGCCGAGCTCGCGCCTGTCTCGCTGGGAAAAGGCCTCCAAGTCCTTCGGGTCGTCGCTCCTCCCTCTCCTCTTGAGCCGGAGGAAACGGGTCCGCGGCGAAGAGTGGACGGCCAAGAGAAATATGTCGTTGAAAGCATCATTGAAGGTCTTGACCTCCTCTAGGCTTCTTATGCCGTCCACCACGACTTTGGCCGCCTTTTTTCTCATCAGTTTCTTGATGCACCTCTCCGCCACAGCTGCTTCGCCGCCCTCTCTCCGGATGCCCTTGGCGACGAGGCCGAGGTTACGTGGTGTCGGCTTCAGTCCCCTCTCTCTGGCCAGGTCCCGGATGATGTCGCCCATCGTCGTGACTCTGTATC
>CAZRAV010000056.1:4144-6030 GCA_964598175.1 uncultured Candidatus Bathyarchaeia archaeon
CCCCTCTCTCTGGCCAGGTCCCGGATGATGTCGCCCATCGTCGTGACTCTGTATCCGTGCTCCTCGGCATAGCTGGCCAGCGTCGTCTTCCCGGAGCCTGTCATCCCCGTGATGAGTATCAGCCGTGGTCGGTGCAAGGGTCATCCTATCCTCTCAAGGCCAAACTCCCTGGTCTTTATGTATACTCCATCCACGCCCTCTTCAAGGGCAACCTCGGCGAGCTGCACCATCGCCTCCCTGCTGGGAGGCTTGAGCTCCTTGAGGCGGGGGCTCAGGACGTCTCCGGTGTTGTCGAACTGCTGGAGGTAGTAGACGCTGCACCGGCCTCGGATGCCTGAGGCGATCCGCCGGATGAACTCGGTGCCATCTGAGAGGGTCGGGACTACTGTGGTCCTCGCCTCGACCTCGACGCCTCGGCCGTTGCTGAGCTCAAGGGTGTGCTCGACGGCCTCGGTCATCTCGGAGCCCAGCTGGGGGAGGTCGACGACCCTGCTGTAATCCTCCGCCGTGAGGGGGGCCTTTATGTCGAGGGCGACGCGGTCCACAAGGTCTGCGTCCAGCAGTCTCTCCGCTGCATTGGGGAGGCTCCCGTTGGTGTCCAGCATCAGCTTCAACCCGAAGCCCTTGACGATCTCAGCCGCCTCCATCATTGCCTCCTGCTGGAGGAGCGGTTCGCCTCCGGTGAGGACGACGGCGTCTAGGAGGCTCAGGTTGATCTCGATGCGCTGGCGGAGCAGCTCGGGGTCCACCTCCTCCCCGGAGTTGAGGGGTATGAGGCTCGAGTTCTGGCAGTAGGGGCATCGGAAGTTGCACCCTGCGAAGAAGACGACCGCGGAGACATTGCCGTACCAGTCGATCGTCGAAATGTCCGTGATGCCGCCCAGCCTCATCCCGGGGCCTCCGCCGCCTATGTTGTATCCACTCAATAGAGGCTGATACAGATTTAAATCGCTTGATGGAAAGCTGGGAGGCTCTCGCCTGGGGCAAGATTAAAGTTGTACATCGCCACATAGGCTTCGTCTAGAGGCGGCGAATTGGCGTGCGGTGTTTTGTATCGGTCGACCTTGAGGTTCGGAGTCTGCTCGACGCGCTGGTAGAGGTCCAGAGGCGACTGGAGAAGACCGGGGCAGACCTGAAGTGTGTCGAGAGGGAGAACATCCACATTACACTGCGGTTCCTTGGCGAAGTCAGGGATGGTCTGGTGGGGGAGCTCCAGCGTCTGGTCTCGGGCATGGCGTTCGAACCCTTCCGTGTTGAGTTCAGGGGGCTTGGCGTCTTTCCCAGTCTCAGGAGGCCGCGGGTCGTCTGGGTGGGGATGTCTGACGGCGTCGAGGAGCTGAACGGGATTTTTCGAAGCCTTGAGCCGGAGCTCGTCGGGATGGGGTTCAGGGCGGAGAGCAGAGGGTTCAGTCCCCATGTCACCTTGGCAAGGGTCCGTTCGGGGAGGAACAGGCAGAGGATAGTGGATGAGGTGACTGCCCATGCGGACGAGGTTTTCGGCGAGCTCGAGGTAGAGCACATCAGGCTGAAGAAGAGCGTCCTCACGCCGAGTGGGCCCGTCTACTCCACCGTCGCCGAGTCCGGTGGCTGAGGTTGAGCTTCCGTTTTTCACGGGAAATAGATGCTCATTAGGCGATCCGCTTCTTTCCGAAGGTTTTTTCCTTAAACAGACCTTGTTTCATTTCTGTATTGCAGATACTTGTTGCTCAAACCATCCCCAGATATCGGATACGCTTCGGTAATCCCTTTATTAGGCATAGCTCAATCCTCAAAGAAATCCAGAGGACCGGAGCTGGACGACGTGTATCGGATGTTTGAGCGGACCAACCTCTGCCCCTACACCGACCAGTGCGAGAGCTTTCAGATTATCATACGCGCAAGGAGCT
>CAZRAV010000057.1:0-6016 GCA_964598175.1 uncultured Candidatus Bathyarchaeia archaeon
GGTCAGGTGGCCGGGCGAGAAGGCGGAGGCTTCACACATTGATGCATCTCTCCATTCAGCAGGTTCGACGAGCTTTACTCTGGACAGAAGCTCCTGTAGTCGAGTTTCTCGCTGGGATCGACGGAGGGCGCGTCTACCTTGAACAGGTCGGTGTACTTGAGGCCGGAGCCGGTGTTGAAGAGGACGACCCGTTCGCCTCGGGCCACCTCGCCGTCCTCGACCATCCGCCTGAGGGCTGCGAGGGTCGCGGCGCCCTCGGGGCAGGCGAAGACGCCCTCCTTCCTCGCCATCAGCCCCACCGCGTCCATGATCTCAGTGTCGCTGACTGCTAGAGCCGTGCCCCCACTCTCGCGAATCGCCCGGAGGATGAGGAAGTCGCCGAGGGCCTTGGGAACCCTCAGGCCTGCGGCGAGTGTGTCGGCCCCTTCCCAGAAATCGGACTCTTCCTTCCCCTCCCTGTAGGCCTTGGGGATGGGGGCGCATCCCTCCGACTGGACGGAGACCATTCGGGGGCGGTCGCTCCCGATCCAGCCTAGGCGCTCGAGCTCATCGAAGGCCTTCCACATGCCGATGATGCCGGTGCCGCCCCCCGTCGGGTAGATGATGACGTCGGGCAGGGTCCAGCCCAACTGCTCGGCTACCTCAATCCCCATCGTCTTCTTCCCCTCCACCCTGTAGGGCTCCTTCAGGGTCGAGACGGGGAACCACCCCATCTCGGCTGCACCTTCGACCACCATTCTCCCCGCGTCGGTGATCAATCCCCTGACAAGGACGACCTTCGCGCCGGTGACCTGAGACTCCACCGCGTTCACCTTCGGTGCATCCTGGGGCATGAAGACGTAGACCTCCATTCCCGCCCGAGCCCCGTAGGCGGCGATCGCCCCCGCAGCGTTCCCAGCGGAGGGCAGAGCGACCCGCCTGACCCCGAGTTCCTTGGCCTTGGAGATGGCTGCGGATAGGCCGCGGGCCTTGAACGTGCCTGTGGGTATGATGGCCTCGTCCTTGATCCAGAGGTCGGGCACTCCTATCTCCTCCCCGAGCCTAGGGGCGGTGGTGAGGGGGGTCCAGCCCTCCCCGAGGCTGACGACGTTCCTCCTCTCCCGTAGTGGGAGGAGCTCGAAGTAGCGCCACATGGACGCCTCCCTGCCGACGAGCATCCGCCTAGTCAGCGCCGCGCCGACGGCGTCGAGGTCGTATCGCGCAAAGAGGGGCTTGCCACAGGCATCGCAGACGGTCTGCACCCTGTCGGCAACATGCCGTTTACCGCACTTCGAGCATTCAAGATGAGTGAGATAACTCAAGCCGACCAACTCCGATTAAGAAGGATGCAGAGGCTTATAAAATTCCCCGGAGCCTCAAAAAGAAGGGACGTATGAAATTGCCTCAACCTCCCTTCATGTTCGCCTCCACTATCTCTCATCGAATAGGGCATGGAAACGGGTTGAGTATAACAACCTAAGAGCGGAGAGGTCTTTCATTGTCCCTGCGGGTCATCCTTTTTGAAAAGGCGTGTGGGAGAGTTGGGAAAAGCCTTTTTAATGGACTGGTAGTTACCGTTATCCATGTCGAAAACCTTGGAGAAGGTGGGCGAGGTCAGCCACTACTTCACCAAGATAAACGTCGCCGTCGTAGAGATGACCGCCCCACTGAGGATAGGCGACCGCATCGCTATCAAGGGGATGACGACCAACTTCGAGCAGACGGTGGAGTCGATGCAGATCGAGCACGAAGATGTCGAAGAGGTTAAGGAGGGCGACTCCATCGGCCTGAAGGTGGAGGAACGCGTCAGAGAGGGCGACATCGTCTACAAGCTTTAGAATGAGCCCGATACGCACATCGCCCACATAAAAAAGCTTTTATTCTATAACGCGGTGCTAGGTATCCACAAGCCTGTTTGAGGAGACTCTAAAATGGGGTATTGCTTTGTCATACCCCCAGCGCGGGGGGATAAATAAATGGGGTATCGCTTTATCCATTTCTAGTGGACCCCATAAGAGGACCAACGCTTGGGGGCCGGGGAGGCCTAGCGTAAACTTCTGCGAAGAAAACCGTCGAACCCAGACCCACAGAGGGCTCAAGGTGTCGAACGGCTGCAGGGAGGCAACCCAACGTGGTTGAGATGTCGGGGGCCGAGGCGTTCGTCAGGGCGCTGGAGCGGGAGGGCGTCGACACCATCTTCGGGGTCTCGGGCGGGGCCATCCTTCCAATCTGCGACGAGCTATACGACGCCGACTTGAGGTTCGTGCTGGCGCGCCACGAGCAGGGAGCTGCTCACATGGCCGACGGATACGCCCGAGCAAGCGGGCGCGTGGGCACCTGCTTGGCGACGTCTGGACCCGGAGCGACGAACCTCGTTACAGGCATCGCGACGGCCAACATAGACTCCTCGCCGGTCGTAGCCTTCACGGGCCAGGTCCCCACCGGCATGATTGGCACGGACGCGTTTCAAGAGGTCGACATCATCGGAGTCGCTGCCTCCATCACCAAGTACAGCATCCAGGTGATGCAGGCGGCTGAGATCCCGGGGGCGGTGAAGTCGGCATTCCACATCGCCTCCACAGGCCGCAGGGGTGTGGTCCTCGTTGACCTGCCGAAGAACGCTCAGGTCGCCGTGGAGGATGTTGAATTCCCCGAGAAAGTCAGCTTCCGAGGATACCAGGTTCACATGGAACCCGACCCCCGAGAGCTGGACTGGGGAGCGACGCTACTCTCCAAAGCCCAGAGGCCCGTCATCATGGCAGGCGGCGGCGTAATCGCCTCCGACGCCTCTGGAGAGCTGCTGAAGCTGGCGGGACTCTTAATGGCGCCTGTGACGATGACACTCATGGGAAAGGGGACCATCCCGAGCGACCACCCCCTCTGCGTGGGGCTCTGCGGGATGCATGGCACGGGCGCGGCGAACCACCTCGTCTCAGAGGCCGACGTGCTACTCGTCGTGGGCGCTAGGTTCTCGGACCGAACGACGGCCCGGCTTGAAGATTTCTCGCCCGGCGCCAAGGTGGTCCACATCGACATAGACCGCAGCGAGATCGATAAGAACGTCGAGACGGTGACACGGGTCGTCGGAGACGCCAAGCTAGCCCTCAGCGGCCTCCAAAACCGGCTCAGCAACATGCTGACCGAGGGACGCGGAAACCAGGGGTGGCTGAAGAGGATGGAGGAGTTCAGAGAGCAGTACATGCCACCCGACTCTGCGAACAACCCCCATATGAGAGCGCCAGCGCTGATGAAGGCGATGCGGAAGGTGTTGCCTCGGGACGCCATCGTCACCACCGAGGTCGGCCAGAACCAGATGTGGGCGGCCCTCTACTTCGATGCATACGCGCCGAGGACGTTCCTCAGCTCCGGCGGATTGGGGACGATGGGCTGGGGCTTCCCCGCAGCCATCGGCGCCAAGGCGGCGCGGCCCGATGTGCCAGTGGTTGACATCGCTGGCGACGGAAGCTTCGGCATGACGGAGAACAACCTCGCGACCTCGGTGGAGGAGGAGCTGCCCGTCGTAGTCGTGGTGCTGAACAACAGGATGCTGGGGATGGTGGCCCAGTGGCAGCGGCTCTTCTACGGGAGGAGATACGTCGGCGTCAAGCTGGGGCGCAGCCCCGACTTCGTCAAGCTGGCGGAGGCCTACGGTGCCGAGGGCGTCAGGCCCGACTCCGTCGAGGGGTTCGAGAAATCGGTGAGGCGGGCGGCCTCAAGCGAGGTGACCACCGTCATCGATGTCCCCATCGACCCCGAGGAGAACGTCTTTCCCATGGTCCCTCCGGGTAAGGGGCTGAGAGATATCTTGATGGAGGCCTAGGGGTTGCAGCAGCAGCTGAGCACCATCGCCTTCCTCGTGGAGAACAAGCCCGGCGTCCTCTTCAAAGTATCCAACATGTTCCGCCGCCGCAACTTCAACATCGAGAGCATCTCCGTCGGCCCCGTCGAGGACCCGGACCTCGCCAGGATGACAGTGAAGGTGATTGCGGACAGCCGCATCCTCAACCAGATCGTGGAGCAGCTCGAGAAGATGGTCGATGTCGTCAAGGTGAAGCGGCTGGAGCCGAGGCGGACGGTGATGCGGGAGATGGCGCTGGTGAAGCTCAACACCTCGGACCCGATGGCGAGGGAGGAGGCCCTCAGGCACGTGAACAGCTACCACGGCCTCATCTTGAACATAGAGCATGACAGCCTCATCGCGGAGGTGACGGGGGAGCCCGAGACCATCGACGAGTTCATCGACCACATACGCCCTATAGGCATAGAGGAGCTCTCGAGGACGGGTGTCACAGCCCTGGAGAAAGGGCGGCTGAAGCTGTAGGAGCATGAGAACATGGCAAAGGTGTATCACGACACGGACATAGACATGAAGGTGCTAGAGGGACGACGGGTGGCCATCATAGGCTACGGTAGCCAGGGTAGGGCTCAGGCCCTGAACATGAGGGACTCTGGGGTCGACTTAATCGTTGGCCTCAGACCGGGGGGCTCATGGGAAAGGGCGGAGACCGACGGCTTAAAGGTATACATGGTTTCGGAGGCCGCCGAGAAGGCGGACGTCGTCCTGATGCTGATACCGGACATGGCCCAGCCCAAGGTCTACGAGGAGCAGGTGGCGCCCCACATGAGGGCGGGGAAAACACTGCAGTTCGCCCACGGATTCAACATCCACTTCAAGCAGATCACGCCGCCGGAGGATGTAGACGTCATAATGGTGGCGCCCAAGGCGCCGGGCCCTGAGATGCGGAGACAGTACGAGTCGGGCTTCGGCGTCCCGGCTCTCGTAGCCGTGTACCAGAATCCTTCGGGAAAAGCCAAGGATACGGCTCTCGCGGTCGCTAAGGCTCTGGGGTCGGCCAGGGCGGGGGTCATCGAGACCACCTTCAAGGACGAGACGGAGAGCGACCTCTTCGGGGAGCAGTCCGTGCTCTGTGGCGGTGTCGATCAGCTCATCCGCAGGGGGTTTAAGGTACTGACGGAGAATGGGTACTCGCCCGAGCTCGCCTACTTCGAGGTGCTGAACGAGCTGAAGCTCATCGTCGACCTCATCTACAAGCATGGCATAAACGGCATGTACAAGGCCGTCTCGGACACGGCCAAGTACGGCGGCATGGCCATCGGACCCACCATCATCGACGACCACGTCGAGGGGAACATGAGGAAGACCCTCAAGGCGGTGCAGGACGGAAGCTTCGCCAAGCAGTGGATCGAAGAATACGCCGCCGGCTCCAAAAACTTCGATCGGCTCATGTCCGAGTGCGAGTCTCTACAGATCGAGAAGGTCGGGAAAAAAGTCCGACGCATGTCAGGCCTGGAAAAATAATCTTCCACTAACTCTGTTACCTTTTTCATATGCAGAGTCCTGAGAAGAGCTTATCTTACACACTATAGGATCTCATTAGAGGAATTTATCATGTGTCAACTAGCTGCTTATGTGGGCGATAGGCCCATAGCGCCCCTGCTGCTGAGGGCCATCGAGCTGCAAGAGCCCTACTTTGGAGCCCTCGCTTCGGGGCTGGGCGTCATAAATGGCGGCGAGCTCCGCGTTGAGAAAGACGCCGGACACGTTGCAAAAGTCAGGGGGACGACCAATATAGAGTCGCTCAAGGGGACGACGGGGATTGCGCACAGCCGGTATAATGCAACTGCCAGGGATGACCTCCGCTATAACACGAAGCGTATGTCCCATCCCTTCGTCGATTGCACTAGGACGCTATGCCTGATGCACAACGGCGTCATCTCGAACTACAAAAAACACTGGGAGAGGCTCCGGAAGGAACACGTATTCACCTCCTACGAGGCTGAGTTGGACGCCATCACAGATAGCGAGATCGCCGTACACATGCTCGAGGACGCAGTGAAGGAGGGCATGTCCATAGAGGAAGGGCTGAGGCGCATGTCCCCCCAGCTCACGGGCTCCTTCCTGCTGGCATGCATCAGCACGGAGCATCCGGAGACGGTCTGGATCGCGAACTGGCACCAGCCGTGTGTAGTGGCTGTGGGGGAGGATGAGGCCATCTTCTGCAGCAGCCACATAGGT
>CAZRAV010000058.1:0-6010 GCA_964598175.1 uncultured Candidatus Bathyarchaeia archaeon
TTGCACCGCGGGCTCGAGAGGCTGTCGATAGCAGCTCGCCCCATAGTGCCGCCCTCCTAGATCTGTTGGTGGATAGCACAATGACATCGCCCTTCCGTAAGCTATCTACTACCTCTATCTCCATCTCGTATGGAGCCCCCTTAGCCTCGTATACATCCACCGCCAACGCTGTCACGGTCCTCCCAGCGACGACGGCCTCCGGATACAGGGGTCGAATGTACTCTCTCATAGCCTGCTCTCGGAAGCCCCGCTCATCCAATATATCTGAGATCACAGAGGAGTACAGTTTTTCCTCCATGGTTTTGAACTCGTATTCGTTTTCGACTTTCATCATAATTATCGACCTTTGCTTTTGATTTAAGACTGATGGGGAAGACACATTGGGCTCAGCGCTCAAAGACTTAACCGTAAGAGAATCCAAAAATGGGGGTTAGTGAAATAAAGAGGAATTGACACGCAGATTTTCATTTCTTCGTTGTTATCGTATAATAACACCCCAGTGGGGCTAGAGCTTCGTCTATATTCTCAATAAGTTCGTTCAACTGTTCCATGTTGGGCTTCTCAAGCCATTCGAAGAAAAAGTCGTATTCCCCCAGACTCTCCCCAGACTTGCTTATGATACTCTGACAGCGTTCGATTGGGATGGAGACGCCCGAAGAGGTGAAGTAGTTCCTCGCCCACACTTTCACTCCGGGAACGATGGTATGGTCCCTTGAGGTTCTTATTGGTGTGGCACCTATATCTCTGGCTATGTAAGGCGAGATCTCATGTGAGATTACTGTGTTCATAATGCACACCTCCGGCATTTCGACAGCTATTTTCTCCAAGGCTTTTATGGCTTTAAGAATTGGCGGCCCATAGATCTTGATGAAGCTAATCATCGCGTTAAACTCCAAATAGATGTGCATCCCAGGGCAAATAAATGTTAAACATCAATCTCTTGATATTCCTATGTCGTTGTATGTAAGAAGACTATTTTGATATTCTTTTTGAGAGCATCTGATTTCAAAGGGTTTTTATTGAGCTTATAGGTTTTTATGCGAAGTGCAATTTTAATTAGGGGTCGAATTGGATCCGGAAAGGGTTCTGTTGCCGCCGAACAGGCTATACTCGAACTTCATCGAGACAGGTGAACATCGGGAGATTGTCGAAAGCCTCTGGGGTCAAGTCCCCGAGAATCTGATGGGGGCGTACAAACTAGCCGCGGACTTGCGGGAAAATTTCGGAGAGACTTCGGATAGGATAGAGGAACTGAAAAAGGTGATGAAACATCAGCTACGCAACTGGGGCATCCTAACCTCGCGGGTCGAGGAGAACATCGACCGAATCGAACAGGGAGTTATAGAAGCCGGACAGCAGCCAATGTGCCTCGGTGGACCCAGCTACATCCTCAACAAGGTCGCCTGCACCTGGAAACTCTGCGACATTGGAGACCCTGAAAAGTTCGTGCCCCTTTTCTACGTCGCCGACTACGACGGAGTCCAGAATGAGCTGTTGAACATAAGGATCCCCAGTCCTTCCCCGAAGGGCCTTCTCATCTCCCTACCGGCCGAAGCTGGCTTATTCGATAGCCCCATATACGAACTGTCGAATCCCCCCGAGGTTTGGTTAAGAAGGACGATCGAGAGGATCAGGAGCAACTATAGGGGCTTGCTAAAGGGCGTCGATCAGCGGGAGATTGAGCTCCGGAACCTCAACCACGCCCTAACCATCGTAAGAAGCACTTATCATTCGTCCGAGAATGTTTCGGAGTGGTCGACGAAGATAATCGGCTCGCTGATCAACGTCGAAGCCGACCTAGGCGTTCCGATCTTGGCGTTCTCCATGCCGACCACCCGCCCCCTCTTCCAGACGGGATACGAACTCCTGCTCTCAGAGCCAAGCCGGAGTCGATTCCTAGAGGCCTCGAATAGAGCTGTCGAAATCCTCGAAAGGGCCGGCTATCGTCCCCAGATAGGCCTCAGGGCCAACGACTACGTCCCCTTCTTCCTCGAATGCATGAACGACCCCTGCAGCAGGAGGCGGATCGAGCTAAAGTATCGCCGTGAACCGGGCATGTCAACAGCCCATGTGGCGGGGAAGTGCCCATCATGCGGCGAAAACTACGACTTCTCATTCACGGCGCATGGCCCAGACCTTTCCGAGATCGCGAGCTGGATCTCGCCGAGAGTCGACTCACGGCAGATAGTAGTAGATTCGGTGATCCCCGTCCTATGCCATGTCGGTGGGCCGGGCGAGACGAACTACTACGCCGAGGTGATCCCAGCCGCGAGAAGCCTCAAGGTTCCGTTTCCCGTCTTCGTCAGGTACACGAGGACCTTCTACAACACACCGTGGAACGATAAGTACGCTGAAGGCTTGAGGATGGAGGGCCAACCTACACTCATGAACGAGGACCTATTCTCGGCTCTGAGGAGGTGGGTCGAGGCGAGGAACGCCCAACGCTCCGATGAACTTGTGGAGGCCCACTCGAAGATACGGAGAAACATCGAGTCGACCTACAAAAAACTTCTGGAGAGTAGTCGATCCCTCGACATTGAGATCGACGCCATCAAGAAGAGTCTCAGCGACTCCGAGAATAGGGCGGCTATAATAATGGGGCTGCAGAGTAAGCAGAGACTATATCATGCGATCAATATCTACCTGTCCTCCGCCTTCGGCAGATTCAGCCCAGAGCGGTTTGGACAGGAGGTGAGCTGGTCGTGGCTGGACCTCGCCACCGTATCAGGGGTGGACGACCTCCTTGGGGTCTTCCTGAGGCAGTACAACAGGCATACGCCCATCTCATCGATGTTCTTCGTCAACCTCTAGCCCGAGACAACGCGTCTGTAAATCTCCTCGTACTGTGGAACAACCTTATCTGCTGTGAACCTCTCGAGGACGGTTCTTCTGGCTGCCTCCCCCATACTGAGCCTGAGCTCCATGTCTGCGTTCAGTTCGAGAATCTTCTCAGCCAGCTCCCGAGGACTGTTCGGGGGGACCAAGAACCCATTTCTACCGTCTGCTACTATCTCAGGTATGCCGCCGACCGCGGTGGCTATGACAGGTATTCCGCTGCTCATGCCCTCAAGCAGGGTTAGGGGCGCGCTCTCGATCTCGGAGCAGAGGACGAGGACGTCGCTGCACCTCAGGAGATCAATGATGTCTCTCCTATAGCCAGTCAGGAGGACATTCCGCCGAAGGTCCAGTTTATCAACCAAGAGCTCTACCCTCTGCCTCTCGGGGCCATCTCCCACTAGGATGAGCCGCGTATCCCCAGCCTCCTTTACGACGGTATGCATGGCCACCACGAGGTCTTGGACTCTTTTCACCGGCCGGAAGTTGGAGATGTGGATTATGACCACCTGGCGATCTCCGAGTCTCTGGACGACATCAGGGGTCTCAGGACTGAAGGCATCGGAGTCCACAAAGTTCGGGATGACCGAGATTTCCTGTTTGATCCCCAATCTACCGTGAGCCTCCTCCGCCAGATACCTCGCGACCGAGGTTAAACCATCCGCATTCTCAACGGAGAAGGTGTTCACAGGGAGTAACGACGGATCACTGCCTAGGATGGTGACATCGGAACCGTGCAACGTCACGACGTACGGCACACCCGTCATCATCCTCGCCAGCAACGCCGCCGTCGAGTGGGGGATTGCATAATGAACATGGATCAGATCGAGGCCGTACTGCTCGGAGACGCGGAAAATCTTGGAGCCCAGCGAAATGGTGTATGGAGGATACTTGAAAAGAGGGTACTCAACCACTGAGACAAGGTGGATCGAGACGTTTTCATGGTCCAGGCCTTGGATCGCTACTGGCCTCTCGTAGGTGATGAAATGGACCTCGTGCCCCCTCTTGGAGAGTTCTACACCGAGCCGCGTCGCGAGTATCCCACTTCCGCCCACTGTTGGATAACAGGTGATACCTATCTTCAACTGGAAACCCCTTTAAGCCCTGAGGACTAAAAGTTCTCTACTATATAAGCCGTGAGCTTGGATGCATAAGGGAGGACTGCTGGCCGTCGTCGCCCATCCCGACGACGAGACCTTCGGCTGCGGAGGAACGCTTACGCTACATGCGGAGCGGGGACACACCGTAGGTGTCGTGTCTCTGACATGCTCAACAGAAGAGAGAAGGCGTGAGCTACACGAAGCATCGAAGATACTGAGCGTAGATGAGCCAGTAGTCTTCGATGAAGAGGAATTGTCAGACGATAACGAAGTGATCAACCGCATATCGGATGTCATCGTCTCAAAGCAGCCGGAGATCGTCATCACGCACCTACCTTTTGACTACCACCGGGAACACCGCCTGGCCTTGAAGCTGGTCAAGGAAGCCATAGAGTGGGCCGCCCATACCACGACCTACAGCGAGCCTTGGCGTGTGGACAGGCTCCTCCTGATGGAGGTGAACTCTATGATCCCGACGCCCCACATCGTCGTCGACGTAACCGAGGTCTTCGACAAGAAGATGGCGGCGATACAGCGTTACACGACTCAACTGGCGAAGTTCCCCGACGGGTACTATCAGAGATTCAACAAGTTGAAGGCTGAGCTCAGGGGCGTGCTCGGAGGCTGCCGCTACGCCGAAGCGTTCATAGAAGCTCCGCTGACCGAGAACAGCCCCTTCTATGAGGCTAAGTCCACTCGAAGCCTATTCAAAATTTATAAATGATCGTCATCCTTCGGGGGTTGAACGGAAAAGATATAAAAAAAGTCGTCGATCGTTGATAATCCCACAACAGGTGGCACGCATTGAGTATGCACGGGCTGAAGGTTATCGACTTCCACTCCCATTTCCCTACTTCAAACAGGAGCAGATCGGCGAGGTGGAGACAGCGGCTGACGGAGAGGTACGGAGAGGAGGGTATTCAGACAATCTTCGAGCAGTCAAGGCAACAAAGGGACGAGTGGAGGAAGATGTGGGGCTTCGAGCCCCCCGAGTCCGAGAGACCCTCGGACGAGGAGCAGGCGGCGAGGTGGGTGGCGGACCTCGACGAGAAAGGAGTGGAGAGGGTCAACTTCGTCATGGGGGGTGGGAACGACAACCTCGCCAAAGTGGTGGGGATGTACCCGGACAAGTTCTCAGGATTCGCTCACCACAGTCTATTCTCAGAGGACGCAGCAGCTGAGCTGGAAAGGGCGGTCAAAGAACTGATGCTGAAGGGATTCAAAGTCATAGCGTCCTCCCAGACGAATCCCATCGACGACAAATCTCTCTACCCAGTCTGGGAGGTCGCGAACAGTCTGGAGATCCCCGTGATCATGCACTTCGGCGTCCTCGGCGGGGGTGGGGGCTTCCCAACGGACATCAGGAACATGAACCCCCTCACCCTGTGGGAGGTCGCGAAGCTGTTCCCCCAGATCTCCTTCATCATCCCCCACTTCGGAGCCGGCTATCTGAGGGAGCTCCTCCTCCTCTGCTGGTCCTGCCCAAACGTCCACATCGACACCTCGGGCTCCAACCAGTGGATGCAATGGATGCCCTTCGAGCTCGACCTGAAGGGGCTGTTCAGGAAGGTGATCGAGACCGTAGGCCCGGACAGGGTGATCTTCGGGACCGACTCCAGCTACTTCCCGAGGGGCTTCAGTCTCCCATACCTGAGAGAGCAGGTCAAGGCCTGCAGGTCGATGGGGCTCGAAGAGGAAAGCATCGAGAAGATATTCTACAGAAACGCTGCTAGGCTGCTGAAGCTCGATAAATAAAAAAGAGGGGTTGAAGCAAAGCCGCTTCAAGCGAGGAAACTTTTGTCTTTCTCCCTCCGCCGGCCGTTGGCGCCCTTGAGGTAGGCGATCTGGCCCGCGTGGTGGATTATCTCGGATAGATAGGCCATTAGAGCGAAGTGCCGCTTCCTCGTGCCGCCCCAGAGGGGGATATCGGCCTCCAGGTCTGCCGGAGTCAGCTCTCCGAGGCCGCATATGACGATGTCCTTCCCGTTCCCAAGGTCGCCCATTATCTTATCCAGGGAGTAGGATGTGTTGTCGACGTAGTCTTCGGGCCAGCCCGCCGGCGTGTATTCCGGGTC
>CAZRAV010000059.1:0-5936 GCA_964598175.1 uncultured Candidatus Bathyarchaeia archaeon
GAGAAGCAGACGTCGATGTTCCAGTCGTCGACCCTGATCTCAGTGCCGCCCATGGAGCTGACGGCGTCGACGAAGACCAGCTTGCCGTAGGCCTTCGAAGCCTCTGCCAGTTCCTTCAGCGGGTTGATGAGGCCTGCGCTCGTCTCGTTGTGGGTGAGGGCGACTGCCTCCACCTCGGGGCATCTTGCCAGCGCGTCCTCCAACATGTCCGGCAGGATGGGCTCCCCGAGAGGCGGCTCCAGCCTCTCGACGTTCCTCCCGTTGGCTACGGCGACGTCTGCGAAGCGTTTTCCGAAGCTGCCGTTGACGCAGCAGAGGAGGCTGTCGCGGACGCAGTTCCTGACGGAGGCCTCCATGAAGCCCGTGCCAGTGCTGGAGAAGAGGAAGACCTGGTTCTCCGTCTTGAGAAACCTTTGGAGGAGGTCGACTGTCTCGTAGTGGAGGGCGATGTACTCCTTGCTCCTATGGCTGTACATCTGGCGTCCCATCTCACGGAGTACCTCGGGGTAGCAGGCCACCGGTCCGACCGTGAACAGCTTCAAGCGAACGCACCACGAATCCCCAACTGCGCCGGAGCAGATAAAAGGTTGCTCATACATCTATGCGCGGCTATGGGCGACAGGCGGCTCGAGGGGGATGAGGCCGTCAACCTGATCCTGTCGGTGCTGAGGGCGGCGGGGAGGCCGATGACCACCCGGGATGTTCAGGAGGAGACGGAGAGGCGGAGGGTCCGCTGCCCGGACTCGACCGCCGTCTTCCTCAACCGGCTCCGACTGCGCGGCCTGATAAAGGGCGAACGCTCCAAGGATCAGCGCGGCTGGATCTGGTGGGTCGAGGACTAGGTCCAGGATACAACCCTGTCGCAGACCTCAAGCAGCCCAACCCAGCCCGCGAAGTCCATCGCCTCGACACCCTCTACCAGATCGCCGAGGAAGCCTGTCGACGCACTGTCGCCTTTCAAGACGTAAACCCCCTCTGCGAAATTCAGGGACTTCACAAGCCTGGGGTCCGCAGCAAGGCGGCGAGCGTCCTTGGTGAATAGTAAGAAGATGCGCAGTCCGTTGTCGCTCATCCTCTCAGCCAACCTGAAGACTGTCTTCGTCTTCCGAGTTTGGCTCACGACGAACAGCACCTGCATCCCCATCCCCTCCTAGAATGCGGCGGTCACGTCGCATTCCGCCGTCATATCAGCAAGCCGCGCCAGATCCACCGGTTTCGCCTCAAGCCCTGGGTCGAGGTCATCGACCCCCAGTCCATGCTTCTTCAAGGATTCGGATAGGACGTGGACTCCGGCGAGGTCCGCAGCTGCCTTCAGGTAATCCCCCGTGACCGGATCGCTGAACGCTCCGGGGCGGAGGCACTCGACGCCGTCGTCGACGAAGACGAGGACCGGTGGGTAGTCCATCCCCAGCATCGCGGCGGAGAGGCGTAGCCCCTCCTCTACCCTCGCCAAATCCCCAGGCCCGCTTTTGACGATGATCATCACCCTCTCCATATTGAACATCTCCTCAGCCGAGGAAGAGGGTCCTGTCACAGCTGTCCAGCATCTCGACGAGCTCGCTTAGGCTGCTCATCTCCGCGCCCTCTATCATATCGGCCTCTGACTCTATGCCGCACTCCTTTGCGCTAGTCCTGCACGCGAGGAGCCTAACGCCTGACTGGATGAGGAGGGCAAAATGGTCAGCCGCTTGCGAGGCCTTGAGGAGGCCGACCGCTCCCATGTGAAAGAAGACCGTGAGCTGGTGGCCTCTGTCGACGGCGACGGTGGCCAAGCCGCAGGCTTCGTCAAGCGTCGAGGGCAGGTCCGAGGATGCGACGAGCAGGATATGCATGAATCCAACCTTCCAAATGAAGCATGAGATAATAGATCTTTCTGTGGGAGCCTTAATATTTTCCCCGATGGGGATGGTGAGGCTCGGGTATCAATTGTTCTAGATTTTCGAACAATTGTTCGAAAGCCTAGTATTAAATCGAATATAAGATCAGCTATAAAGCGGTCAAATTGAGTAAAATAGGCTTCTCCGTTTACTTGGACAAGAGGAGGCTCGTATCCTACGCGGTCGTCGCATTCGTCATAGGCAGCGTTCTCGGCGTTTCGATGTGGGACTACGGCGGCGTCTACGTGCCGAAACCTCCCCTGCCAGCAACGTCGACTTTCGGCTCATTGAGAAGATTCTCGTCGTACGAGGATCTGAAGAACTTCCTGAGCACGCATATGGTCGAGCACGCCGTGAGGCTCAAGGGTAGGGGCTTTGGAAGTATAGTCAGCAGTTTATCTGGGAGCATATCCGCATTATCGGCGGATTCCGCTAAAGGCGATGCAGTGGAGCTTGAAATTAGTCTGGGATTCTCGGGAACCAACATCCAGGTCGAGGGCGTGGATGAGGCGGACCTTGTTAAGACGGACGGCGAATACATCTATTTGGCATCGGAAAATAGCGTCATCATAGTCAGGGCTTATCCTCCCGAGGAGGCAGAGGTCGTCTCGAGGCTGAAGTTGACACAGAACATCGGGGACCTTTTCGTGAACCGCGATAAGCTAGTCTTGTTCCTCCGCGCAGAGCGCTACTGGTATCCAAGTCTCCCTCCCGGCGAGGAGCCCTCAACAACCATCCAGATATACGACATCTCCGACAGGGCATCGCCAACCCTTGATAGGAACGTAACCGTTGACGGGTACTACTTCAACTCCAGGATGATCGGCGACTACGTCTACGCGATCATAAGCCAGCCGGCTTTCCTGAACAACAGCGAAGTGGACCTGCCTACGATTAGATGGAACGAGTTCAACATTCCCACGATCCGTTCGAACATGTGCATCGTGGATGTGGAGCCGACCGACATATACTATGCCAACCAATCCGACTCGTTCTACACCTTCACCAACATAGTCGCCATCAACGTCCAGAACCCCGTGCAGGCGGTGTCGCATGAGACATTCCTGCTTGGAGACGCAAGCAACCTGTACGTCTCTCAGAACAACATATACATAACGTCGCCGTCGATGTGGGAGGATGAGAACCAGACACTGGACGGCACAATGGTATACAAGATCGGGGTGGACGACGGCGAGATCAGTTACATGGCGGACGGCTTCGTTCCCGGATGGGTTCTAAACCAGTTCTCCATGGACGAGCAGGACGGCTACTTCAGGATAGCGACGACCAACGGACATGTATCAAGGCGGGGGAACTCCTCCACCAGCAGCATCTACGTTCTAAATGAGGACATGGAAATCGTCGGCAGCCTTGAGGGCTTGGCACCCGGCGAGCAAATCTACTCCGCTAGGTTCATGGGCAGCCGGTGCTACCTGGTAACCTTCAGGAAGGTTGACCCCCTCTTCGTGGTAGACCTGTCGGACCCCGAGAGGCCGAAGGTTCTGGGAAAGCTGAAGATCCCCGGATACTCCGACTACCTCCACCCCTACGACGATACCCATATCATAGGCGTGGGCAAGGAGACGGTGGCGGCGGAGGAGGGCGACTTCTCCTGGTACCAGGGGGTCAAGATATCGCTCTTCGACGTCAGCGACGTCTCGGAGCCGAGGGAGCTGGCCAAGGTCGTTATTGGCGACAGGGGGACCGACTCACCCGTCCTGAGAGATCACAAGGCGTTCCTCTTCAGCCGATCAAGGCATCTCCTCGTGCTACCTGTCCTAGTCGCAGAGATCGATCCGAACGCTTACTCTGGAGGAGTTCCACCGAACGCGGGGGGAGAGTTCGTGTTCCAGGGCGCCTACGTTTTCGACGTATCGCTGAACGGCGGCTTCAGGTTGAGGGGGAGGATCACCCACCTGGACGGGGATGACACACTCATGAAGAGCGGCTTCTACTTCGAGTCCGAGTACTCCGTGGAGAGGTCACTCTACATAGACGACGTTCTCTACACCATCTCTAACGGGATGATCAAGATGAACAGCCTCGAAGACCTTGAGGAGATCAACAGGGTTGAACTCCTGGGCACCGCTCAATGAGGAGAAATGATGGGAGGCCTTGAATGGCCGGCTCCGGTGCCAAGTGGATCCACGGGAAGACATGGGATGTCTACGTCTGCATCCTCGCATCGAAGGAGCCGAGGGGTGTCCGAGACATATGGAGGAGACTGAAGCTGTCGAGCCCCAGCCTGGCCCAGTATCACGTCAACAAGTTGCTTGAATTGAATCTGATCGAGGCAACAACAGATGGAAAATACAAGGTGAACGAGAACGAGCAGGTTGAAGCCCTCAGGAGCTTCCTCCGTCTGAGGGGGAGGCTTGTACCCAGGCTGGTTGTCTACGGGGCTCTCATCTTTGGTGTCCTCGCCTCGTACCTGATCCTCTGGCCCCTCAGATGGGACTTCCGAGACCTGGTGACGGTTGCTGTCTGCGTCTTCAGCGTCATGGCCTTCTTATTTGAAGCCTACAAACAGTACAGCGGACTTGTTATATTCCACGCCGAGTCGCAATGATTGATGGAGATGGCCCACAGGAAAGTCCTCGCCTCTCTTTTCTTCTCCAGTCTCTTGTTCCTGTTGATGATCCTCCAAGGATCCGTTTTCTCAATAGCGAATGTGAGGTGCGAGGAGCTACATCTCCAAGTGGAGGAGATCGTTCATCCCGGCGAATTGATCGTAGATGGCAATAAAACGGTTATCGTGGAGAACTGCACCATCATCGTGAAAGGAATCGTTGTGGTCAGGGACAATGCGACGCTCGTCGTTAGGGACGCCGAGCTAAATGTTAGCACCCTCTCTCTGGCAGGGATGGTTACAGTCCGTGATAACGGGATGCTTCTTGTGGAGGACGGAGATCTCAATCTCAACTATGATTTGGGTCCCCATTTGCACATTTATTATAAGCTATGTGATATCGCTGTCACAGATACAGCGACATTGAAGTTCGAGAACGCTAGGTTATTTTCCAATCTGGGAAGACCCTTGTTCAATGTTACTCGTTATGGCAGAGTCATCCTGAATTCGACGGATACATGTGCGGGTCGTCTTGAGGCCCTAGATGATTCAGCCATCTCGATCTTCGAATCTCCTGTGGAGACGATCGATCTAAGAGGAAACTCTTCATGCGTTGTTCGGAACGCAAATGTATACTATTTCAAAGTTTCTGAGCGATGTACCGCATCTTTCTACAACTCGACGATATGGAATATTCATTTTTATTTTGGTAACTTTTCGAAGGCTACAATTGAGAGACGCCTCCAAGGCTTCCACAGATACTGGAACATCCATACTAATTTTACCGTCGATGGCATCGAGTACAACCTGACCCTACATGACTCCGCCGTCACGGGACTACTGGGATTGAGATCCTCATTTGATTTTACGGGCATAGAGTTGAGGGTTTACAACCAAAATCTATTGACGGCCGATTGCGGCGAGAATTCAGAACTCCATATGTCAAATTGCACTTGTAAACACCTCCCGTGCGTTAGACAGGATTCTATCTACTCGATCAATAACAGCGAAATAGGTAGAATGAGCATCACTTTTAACCCCTCAGTATCGATTTCGGAGACGAAGATCGATGAACTCGATGTCTGGGATTTCAAGGGCGTTCTGATCTGTGATAATGTCATCTTAAATGAGGAGTTGGAGATCGACTGTATGCCCGGCACCAGATTTTATCTCCGTGGTGGATTGAGATTCGGTCCTAACTTCACGCTCAGTGAGTGGCCCCAGCAGAGATTCAGAGCCATTCGCGGTTATCGAGTCGTCACACGCGTAGACGGAAACCCGCTTGCGAACGTCCAGCTGAAACTATACGACGATGAAGACCGACTGACCTGGGAGGGCACCACCGACAACAGCGGCGAGGTGGACTTCGATGTCACATACTACAGGAATTGGACCCTACCGCCGGGACGTTCCCACACGAACTACACGAACACGTTAAGGCTGGAAGCCACCCACGGCCCAAACAGCTACACAAAGGAGCTAGGACTCCT
>CAZRAV010000060.1:0-5839 GCA_964598175.1 uncultured Candidatus Bathyarchaeia archaeon
CCGCGACGTGCTGAGCGGCCTTCATGGCGGCGTACGGCGAGGGCTTCAGCCTGTCGGCCTTGACGAACATGCCGCCCGACGCTAGGGCGATGGTCTCCCCGCCCGTCATGTCCGTCATGTGGATGATTGTGTTGTTGAAGCTGCTGTAGATGTGGGCGACGGCCCACCTCTCCTTGCTATCCGTCCTTCTCCTCTCCCAGCATCTCGGATACGGTGAGCTCCTTTCTCAGCGCGTGATTCTTCTCGGCCAGCGGGCTTGAGCCGGCGTACTCCAGCTGTGCCTCGTCCTCAAGGGTGACCATGTAGCTCGGCGCTCTCACCTTCCTGCCACCTATGGAGACGTGGCCGTGGGTGATGAGCTGCCTCGCCTGGAAGAGGGACTTCGCCATCTCCCTCAGGTGGACGACGGTCTGTAGCCTTCGAGCCATCAGGTTCTCGATCCTGAGGGTGAGGACATCCTCCAGGGTGGCCCTATCGTCCACGAGGCCGCGGGCATGGAGCTTCCTGATCATCTCCCGCTCGCCTTCGGCCCGCTCAACGGGGTCCATAGAGAGCTTCTCACGGGCCATACGCCTGATGTGGCTCAGCTCCGTGCGGTGGCGCCAGAGTTCTCGCTTGTTCCGCAGCCCATACGCGCCTAGGAGCCTCAGCTCCTTCATGAGGGTGTCCTGATCGTAGGGGCGTTTGGGCGTCGTGTACCGCTTATGCTTCTTCTTTGGATCACCCATGCGGCCGGCCTCCTACTGCACTTGTCTCCTGCTGACGCCGATGCTGCGCCCCTTCCTAGCCGTGGTCTTCGTCCGTTGACCCCTAACCTTGAGGCCCTTGGCATGGCGCTCCCCCTTCCAGCTCCTGATCTCCCTCATCAGGTCGATGTCCGACTTCACCCGGAGCGTCAGATCCGAGGTCAATAGGTGGAGGTCGCCGCCTGTCTCCGGATCCTTCCTCCGGTTCACCATCCAAATTGGCAGCCCCCGGGCGACCGGGTTCTCCAACAAATCCTCAAGCCTCTTTACCTCGGCGTCAGAGAGGTCGCCGAGACGCTGGCTCTGGTCGATACCAACTTTCTTGACGATGGCTCGGGCCACGCGTATGCCCACGCCCTTGATGTCGCAGAGGGCGTAGTGGACGGGCTTCGTCCCGTCTAGGCTCGTCCCGTGGACCCGCACGATGTACTTGAACTCCCTGGACACGCGTAAATCTCCTAGCAGTGTACAGAGGTAGAGGATAAAAAGATTATTAAAACGTTATGGAGAGCTCTTGGTTTTGTCCTCGACGTCGAAGCCCCCGTTCACGGTGCGAGCTGTCAGGGTTGATCTTCGTGGGCAGTCTTTGAAGCCTGGCGTGTGTTCGACCACATCTCGTCGTCCTTATCTCGTGGATGATCGTCCACCTCTTCATGAGCCAGATTTTCTACATGATCATCATGAAATGGGAGTAGCCGAGGCAGCGCGCGTCGAGTCGAATCCAGTCTAGCTTCCATCATGATCAGGACTGCGTTCATCGGCATAGTCACGTCGGCCCCGTCGATGATAAGGAAAAGGCTTTTATATATATGAAACATTTTTCATATGAAATATGTTTCATGTGAGGTTAAGGTGATGAAGAAGGGATTGAGCCAGACCTGTTACACATTCTTCTCAACTATGGCCAACCCCACGAGGCTCGCGGCTCTGGAGCACCTGAGGGAGGGACCGATGAACGTCTCCCAGCTCGCCGAGGCCCTCGATCAGGAGCAGAGCATGGTCTCCCACAACCTGCGCCCCCTTATCCTATGCAGGTTCGTCCACGTCGAAAGGAGGGGGAGGGAGCGGGTCTACACTCTCAACAGGGAGACCTTGGAGGCTCTGTTCAACATCGTTGAGAACCACGCCGAGAAGTACTGCCCGACAGGGGGGCGCTGCCTACGATGAGGAGGCTCGTGATCAAGGGGGAGGGGAGGCTGTGGCCAACCGTGACGTGGCGGGACTCCCAGCTAGTCGTCTTCTATCTTGGGGAGGAGGATAACGAGGTGAGCATCGAGGAGACGCATATGATCGACTTCGAGGAGCTGCTCCTCCGCCTCGACAGGGGCGGCTCCGTCTTCATCACCATGAAGCCAGGAGGCGAGTCTGAACTCGCCACCCCCAGTACAGAGGAGTGTTGTAAATGGTGCTGAGGAAGATCGTGAGGATCGACGAGGAGCTATGCGACGGCTGCGGCCAGTGCATCCCCAACTGCGCCGAGGGCGCCCTCCAGATCGTCGACGGTAAGGCGAGGCTCATCAGCGACTCCTACTGCGACGGCCTCGGAGCCTGCCTAGGACACTGCCCCAGGGGCGCCATCACCATCGAGGAGAGGGAGGCCGACACCTTCGACGAGGAGGCCGTCTACGCCTACCTCGCAGGAGAACAGGCCTTGGAGTGTGGCTGCCCCTCGACGGTCGTCCAGACCCTGGAGGGTTCCACGCCCACGCCCAGCGTATATCAGAAGTCCGCCCTCGGCCACTGGCCAGTGCAGCTCAGGCTCGTGCCCGTCAAGGCGCCTTTCTTCGACGACGCTCATCTGCTCGTAGCGGCGGACTGCGTTCCATTCGCGTACCCCGATCTCCACGACACCCTGCTGGCGGGCAGATCCTTGGTGGTCGGATGCCCAAAGTTTGAAGACGCCAGAGCATATGCCGATAAGCTCGGCGAGATCCTGAGGAGGAACGATGTGCGGAGCATCACCGTCGTCAACATGGAGGTCCCCTGCTGCCACGGCCTAGGCTGGATCGTCGACAGGGCCATGGAGGCGTCTGGAAAGCGGATACCTGTGCGGCGACATGTGATCACTGTGAAGGGCGAGCTGCTGGAGGAGGAGAGATGATTAGGCCAGGCCAGATCACTCCACAGACATGCCCCGGCATCAACAAGTTCATCAGGCCGACCATGGCCTACAGCAAGTGCCACATCTGCGGAGGCGAGGTAGAGATCTGGAGCGACGAGGATGAAGGCGTCTGCCTGGACTGCGGCGCGGAGTGGCGGCGCCCCGAGAAGGAGGCCTCGTGCCTGGACTACTGCGAGTTCGCCGATAAATGCAGAGAGATCATCGGTGCAGCTCACCAGAAACCCTAGGAGGGATAGGTCGTTTTCCGAGATTTGGTCTAAACGGTTTATCAGCGACTACCAGCACCTGTTTTAAACCGGAGAGGGTAGATTTTTAGCCGATAAGTGCAAAGCAATTCCAATACTCGCACAACGCTGAGTCGCATGGACATCTTGTATCTAGCCCTGTGGCTCAAACAGAGACCAAAAAAAGGTTTGGAAGCCAGAGGTAAACCTTGACGGGGGTAAATGTCGATGAACTCAGGCTTCCAATGGTTATTTCAGGTGAACCCGTATTTTGGGTTGATGTTACGGGGAGCTAGAGGTTCAGGTAACAACCCATCAGCTCACGGCTCGGGTTCGTCAGCCACACACCCAGCGTCGCTATGTCGTTTTTGGCATCCTCGATGCAGCCATACTCACCTTTTCGAGGTGCAGCCCAATTGATGTCTTAATCTTCTAATTGAAATTGGTTATGAAGTGAAAATTACGGTGAAGCAGAGCTCGCACGCCTCGTCATAGGCTGTGTCTCATGGTGGACATGGGCTCGTCCATTGGTGATGTATTTATGCAGGTGATGTCCGGTTCTAGGGGGTCGCTGAGGGACTTACCTCCTCATTCTTCCGGACTTGGATCAGCACACTGTCTCCTAGTTTTATATGGAGTTCTCGGGCTACCTTCACGGGTATGGTCACGATGAGGCTTGACGCCAAGTATCGGACCCTTGCCTCAAAGTTTCTGCTATCTGTCTCCTCTTGTACGTCTTCTATTCCCTTCCATGGATGTTTACTGCTTACCTCCTCGACCACGGTCCCAGCTTCCCCGTGTTAATCCGGGAAACCTGTATTTTGGGTTGATGTGACCTTGAGGAGGTTTTATTAGTAACAGTCTATCCGCTTTGAGGTTGGGCGCGTCGGCTGTCGATCTCCTCCGCAGCCCTCACGGGGCAGGGCTACTCTCTGATGTGGGGCTCCCCATACGTGATGAGGGTGATGGTGGTCCTCACGTTCTCCAGACGCCTTATCTTGGTGAAGACGATCTCCTTGATCTTCTCCATCGACTCGGCCTCCACCTCGGAGATGACGTCGTAGATGCCGTAGAGGGCGTGGGCGCCCTTTATTCCCTCCACCCCGCTCAGGGCCTCGACCACAGCGGCCTCCTGCCCCAGCTCGGTGTTCATCAGAACATACGCTTTCAACATCAACACCCTTAGAGTCTCTCGCATGATAAGGTGGCGAGGTCATATCTATGTTTTCTGCTCAAACTCCTGGCGGGGCATGCGGGTGATGCTCCGATGAGGGAGGCGGAGACGCCCGTTTCACCCGCCTCTCTCCTCTATGCGGATGCGTTCACTTTAAGAGATCTTGAACGGAGTTTTCACCCGCCGTCAAGATGGTTTCTGATCACCCGCCGGAGGCCTCAGCCTGCTCCTTCGAGGACGCCCTCAGCCTGCTCCAGAGACGGGCTGAGAGCCGCCCCCTGAGCACGGGCAGCGCTGAGCTGGACCGTCTCACCGGCGGCGTGGAGCCGGGCCTGTTCTACCTCTTCTACGGCTCTGAGGCCGAGGGCCTCCCGGACCGGCTTATGCACCGGCTTCTCGTCGAGGCCGTGAGGCCTGGGCCCCGGGGACGCGGGAGGGCGGTCTACCTGGTCTGCGGCAACTACCGCCGGTCGAGGACCGTGCTGGACTCGGAGCTCCTGCTCGCCCTGCTTGAGGAGGGGGGTCTGGACGTGGTTGAGTCCCTCTCCAGAATCTACGTGGTGTGCGCGTTTTCGGAGATGCAGCAGGCCGAGGCCGCCGTACTCGTGGAGGGGCTTCTGGAGCGTATGGGGGGCTTCTCCCTCGTCGCCGTGCAGCAGATGGTTAAGCTCTTCTCAGCCCCTCGGCCCGGGAGGCATGGGGGGCTCGCCGGGTTCGTGGGGATGGTCTCTCGGCTGAAGGGCCTGTGCTATGGGCGGGGGGTCGCCCTCGCGGCTACCTGTCGGCCCTCGGGCGCGGGTAGGCCGGTTCCGCTCCCCGAGGGCGGGGGCTTTCTGATGCATGCGGCGAACGTCGTCGTCCACCTGAGGGCGCCCCGGGGCAGGGGCCCTGTCTCCGCGTACCTGGTCAAGCATCCTGACCGCGCCCGTATGGGGCGAGTGGTTGAGTTTGGCGGTGAAGGAGGTTTCGGTTTGGGCAGAGTCACGAAGGAGTCGATGAGGCGTCGCCTGCAGGGGTTGATGGTCCAGCTGAGGAGGCGCTACAGGGCGGCTCTGAAGGACGACTCCATGCAACAGGCCTTCGACAGGCTGTGGGCCGCGTGGTCCAGCGAGCAGGGCGCCATGATACACTCCGAGGTCCTCTCCGCGTTGGACCTCCTCCTGCTGACGGCCGTGGTCGACAACAGGAGGGAGATAGAGGAGCTTCGATGGCTGACCTTGGAGACCAGGCGGCTGCTCGGGGAGCTGCTGGAGGCCGCGAAGGATGAGGGTTGAGGGCTGGCTGCTGGATGTCTGCCTCGCAGGCGACCACGTCGTCCTCTGGGTCAGGGACCCCGACAGGGGCAGGGTGAAGCTCCTCGACCGTTATGCTCCCGACTTCTACGCGGAGCCGAGGGGCATCGAGGCGGAGCAGCTGCAGCATCTGCTCGAGGAGCACGAGCAGATCGACCGCGTCACGGTGGAGCGTAGGGTCTCCTCCATCCGGAGCCTGAGGGAGGCGACGGTGCTGCGCGTCCACGTGGACCGGGTCGAGAACTACCGTGGGGTCCTGTCGCAGGTGGAGTCCCTGCCCT
>CAZRAV010000061.1:0-5824 GCA_964598175.1 uncultured Candidatus Bathyarchaeia archaeon
ACGAAGTTGAAGGGGGTCGTCCTCGCCGGGGGTGAGGGCACTCGGTTCCGCCCCCTCACCTACTACTTCCAGAAGTGCATGATCCCCGTGGGCGAGGAGCAGAAGCCCGTGCTGGAATACATCATCAGGCTCTTCAGGTATCACGAGATCAGTAATGTTGTCCTCCTAGTCGGCTACAAGCACCAGCAGGTCAAGAACTACTTCGACGACGGGAGACGTTTCGGCATCAAACTCAAGTACGTCCTCGACAAGCCAGATTTCAAGGGGAATGCAAACGCCCTCGTGAACGCGTACCATCAGGGCGTTCTCTCGATGGACGACTGTTTGATCATCATCTTCGGTGATATCCTGTCTGACATCGACCTTAGGGAGATGGTCACGCAGCACATCGATACAGAGGCGGTCGCAACTGTCGCCCTCAGCCAGAGTTTCAATATCAGGGTAGGGACAGCCGAGATCAAGAACGGCCTGATAACTCACTTCATCGAGAAGCCTGAGCTAGACCAACCGGTGAGTGTTGGCATACTCGTCCTAAGCGGCATTGTGCTGGGGGAGATGGAACAGCTACATGAAGAGAGCCGTAAAGAGTCTTTAGACATGATGGGAGACGTCATCCCCCATCTCATCGAGAGAAGGCTTCCTGTCCGCTCATACGTCACCGATGCCTTCTGGTACGACCTGGGCTCCTACGAGCGGTACGAGAGGTTCGAGAACGAAGGCCTCAGCGATAAGTTGAGCTTTCTCACCGATATGGGTTAACCGACTGCGCAAAACCTTCATAAACCCACCGCCATGCTTGATCACAGGTGGTGATCTGAGTGAAGGCCCTCGTTTTGGCGGGAGGGTTCGGCACTAGGCTTAGGCCGCTAAGCTGCACCCGCCCCAAGATGCTTTTCCCCCTTGCGAATCAGGCCCTCCTGGACTGGACGCTGAAGAACCTCTCGGAGGGAGGGGTGGACACGGTGGTCCTCGCGGTTAACTACATGGCGGAGGTCCTTGTACGGTACTTCGGCCCAACCAAGTTCGACCTGGGTATCATATACTCCCGAGAGGAGAGGCCCCTGGGCCATGGTGGGCCAGTAAAGAAGGCGGAGGACATTTTGAGGGATGGTGAGCCCTTTCTGGTTCTTAACGGGGACATCGTATCCGACATCGACTATCGGCGCCTTGTCGACTTCCACAAGGAGAAGGGTGGTCTAGCCACCGTCGCCCTGTACCAAGTTCCTGATCCAAGCCGGTATGGCGCGGTCGAAATCGACGGTGATGGACGCATCCTCCGTTTTGTTGAGAAACCTGAGCCGGGGGAGGCGCCCAGTAACCTGGTGAACGCCGGCATCTATGTCTTCGACCCGAAGGTGATCGACTATATCCCCGCGGGTAGGCCTGTCTCCACGGAGAGGGAGGTGTTCCCGATTCTTGCGAAGAATGGTACCCTCTACGGCTTCGAAATCCGCGGCCTCTGGATGGATATTGGTGTCCCTGAGGACTACCTCAGGGCGAATAATCGGATTCTCCAGAAACTTAACGGGGTCACCGTGGGCGAGGGATGCGAGATCGATAAAGCAGCGGAGACTCTGCAGCCGTCTTGCATCGGCTCCGGCGTTGTTGTTGGCGCCAACTCTGTCATAGGGCCCAGCACCTCCATCGCGGACCACGTCCACATAGGCCAGGGCTGCAGGATCGAGAACTCCATCATATTTCCAGGAGTCACCATCGGCGACTACACCTCCATCAGGAACGCCCTCATCGGCGAGAACGCGACCCTCGAGCGGTGGGTGAAGGTCGAGTCCGGTAGCATCATCGGCGACTACGCCGTTATCGCCGACGGCGTCACCATAACCGAGGACGTTTCCATCTGCCCCTCGAAACGGGTCGAGGAGAGCATCTTAGAGCCCCGCCAGGTGATGTGATGCATCGGCTCTTCGGAACCAACGGTGTCCGAGGAGTCGTCAACCAGGACCTGACGACGGAGATGATTATGAGGCTGGCGACTGCCGCCGGATCCCTCCTTGGCGAGAGCATCGCCTTGGGAAGGGACGGCCGCATAAGCAGCCCCATGCTAAGGGACGCCGCTGTCAGTGGCCTCCTCTCCGTCGGTTGCCGGGTCCACGACGTTGGTGTTCTTCCTACTCCGGCTCTCCAGTACGCCGTCAAGCACTTCGGGCTAGATGGTGGGCTGATGGTTACAGCATCCCATAACCCTCCGGAGTTCAATGGCCTCAAGGTCATCGCGAGGGACGGCGTCGAGGTCTCCAGACGGCGAGAGACGGAGATTGAGAACCTCTTCTTCAGCGAAGGACCAAAGCTCAGCCCTTGGGACTGCATCGGGACAATCTGCGATCTGGAGGCCCTTGAAGCCTACAGGGAGGCCATCTTGTCCCACATTGATGGGGATGTTGTTAGGAAGGCGAGGCTGAGGGTCGCCCTCGACCCCGGGAACGGCGTTGCAAGCCTCGCAGCCCCCCTCGTCGCCCGGGAGCTAGGCTGCTCAGTCAGCACCATCAACGCCGAGGTAGACGGACGGTTCCCAGGTCGAGAATCCGAGCCCAGGCCCGACAACCTCGACGGCCTCAGGGAGCTAGTCGAGACATCCGGGGCGGATGTGGGCGCGGCCTTCGACGGCGACGGCGACCGGACAATCCTCATCGACGAGAAGGGCGAGGTGCACTGGGGCGACCGGTCCTTCGCTCTCGTCGCTAAGGACTTCCTGGCCCGGAACCCCGAGGAGGCGGTCGCGACTTCCGTCAGCTCCTCCCGGGTGGTGGAGGATGTGGTGGCGGAGGGCGGCGGTCGTCTCGTATGGACCCGGGTTGGCAGCGTCGTCATCTCCAGGACTATGGTCGATAATGGAATCAATCTCGGCGGCGAGGAGAACGGCGGCATCATGTATGGCTCCCACCAATCGGTCAGAGATGGATCCATGTCGATGGCTCTCGTGTTGGAGATCATGGCGAGGGAGGGGCGGCCCCTCTCGGAGCTCTTCGGCGAGCTGCCCCAGTACTCTCAGCTGAAGGACAGAGTTGCCTGCCCTGACGGCCTAAAGCAGAGGGTGCTGGAGGTCCTACGCCGGTCGGTGGAGGCTCCGAGGGTGGAGACAATTGACGGCGTGAAGCTATGGTACCCGGATGGTAGCTGGATATTAATAAGGCCCAGCGGAACGGAGCCTGTGTTCAGGTTCTACGCCGAGGCCCAGAACCTCGACCAGGTAGCCCGCCTCATCGAGGAGCATAAAAGGCTTGTCGAAGAGATTGTCACATCGCTTAGATGAGCACTCGTTACCGCACTGCCTCGGCAAGGTCAAGCAACACCTCGTAGGGGTTCTCCGCCTTTACGACGCCGCTTGCAACAAGAACTCCCTCGGCGCCCAGCTTCAACGCCGCTGCCACATCCTCTCCGTTGGTGATGCCTGCGCCACAGAGGACCTTGACCCTCGGGTCAACTCCTTTCACAGCTTCCACGGCGCCGGAGACGACCTCGGGCTTAGCTTTCGAGACAGGGATTCCTGTTCCTATAAGCTCGGGTGGCTCTATGGCGACTACGTCTGGCCTAAACGGTGCGACGGCTCTCCCTCTCTCGACTTTGTCGACGCATACAACCTGGAGAAGCCCAACCTCCCTCGCTCGCTTCACCGTCGCCTCGATGACCTCATGTTCCAGCCTTCGCTCTGAATGGCTGATCAGAGTGCCTGAGCACCCTGCATCGGCGACGGCCTCAGGCATCATGTGACCAGTATACTTGCCGTCTCCGATGGGGTCAACATGCTGGGCGAAGACAGGGACCTCTGTCGCCTCGACGACCACCCGCAGATCCACGGCCTGGGGGGCGACGGCGACGCACACGCCAGTGCGCTTAGAGACCTCCTCGGCGACAGCCGCCAGGCTCACGGCTCCCTCCCCCATCGCCACCCTGTATGTCTTCAGGTTGACGAGTATCAGTGGGAAATCAACCAGTACTGCAGCCAAATAACCACCAGCGATAACTACGCTCCCCTCTCCCTTTATCTCTTCCTAGTTGAAAAACGGAGTTGAACCCAATTTATCAGAGCAGGCTCAGCCCGCGGCTACGAGACCCTGTATGTTTTCTTCGCGCGAGATCGTTCTTCATTTTCAGGATCTTTACTATATTATAAATAATATTCGAGCTTTTTTTCAATCATCCTCTCTAACGTCTCTTTTAATTTCTTGCTTATATGAATTAGCTCCTTGTCCAGTTTTTCTTCTATACTATACAGGAAACCCATGATGTCTTTGTATTTGTCTTCTTCCTCCGAGGAGTTAGAGATGCGTTTCTGCTCCGGCAACTTAAAGCCCACCTAATACGTCTCATACGACTGTTTTAAAATTGTGCCTGAATTCGCTTCTTATAGTTGGAAGTTTGGTTCTAAGAAAAAAGGTTGTAGCTATGTCAGTAGCTCCTTCTGCACCTTCAGGAGTCGGTCGATCTCCTCCTCGGTGTTGAAGAAGTGAGTTGCGACTCGAATGCCCCCGATCCCCTGCTGGTATCTTAGAGATACGATGATGCCCTTCCCCTGCAGCGCCCTGTAGCTCTCCACGTTCAACTTGTGCTTCCCCGTGTTATAGCTGACAAGGCCTGCCCGATCCTCGGGCTCTAGAGGCGTATTCACCTTCAGCCCCAGCCCCAGCAGCCCGTCGATGAGGTAGCCACTGAGGTGGCGGACCCGCCTCTCAATCTGTTTTAGGCCGAGGTCGTTGAAGTAGCTGATGGCTGCGTGGAAGCCCCAGACAGCGTCTTCGGAGACGCAGCCCCTGTAAAACTTCTCGGCGCCAGGCACGAGGGGCTTGTCGTAGTCGGTGATGTTGTCGTGCTCAGGTCGCTCCCACGGGGCCCCATGCCTAAAGGCCTCATCCACATTCGAATAGAAGCGGTAGACGGGCTCGAAGGCGTCGATGAGCTCACGCCGGATGTAGAAGACTCCGGCGAAGGAGGGGCAGCAGAGCCACTTCTCGCTGCCGACGGAGAGGAGGTCCACCATGTCTTTATGGACGTCGACGTCGATGGCGCCCACGGCTTGGTAGGGGTCGTCTACGAGGAGTGCGCCGTGGTCGTGCGCTATCTCGGCTATGGCTTTAAAGTCGTGCTTGAGGCCGCATGTCCACTCGACGTGGCTGATGGAGACTACTCTGGTTCTGTCGTCGATGGCCTTTTCGAAGTCGGCAGTCTCTATGCGACCGTCCTTATGCCTGAGTCTACGGATCTCGACGCCTTGCCTGCGAAATGGGAGCCAGACATAGACGTTTGATGGGTAGGCTAGGTCGGTTACGACGATGTTCTCGCCCCGGTTCAAGTCGAGCATGCTCGCAGCCATGTTCAACCCCTGTGTGACCCGGTTTGTCAAGCAGATCTCCTCGGGGTCCACGTGCAGGAGTTTCGCCGCCTCCTCTTTCGCGTCTGGGGTCTGAGCCCCACGGTCCTCGCACATCCTGAACCTCCACCAGTCCTGGACGGCATCCCAGACGTGGCGGAGGGCGGGGCCGTGGGCGGCACTATTCAGGTAGGTCTTGTACCTCAGGATGGGGAACTCTTCTCTCACCTTACAAATGTCCCTGTCGATGTCCATACCGAGTTCCTTCAGAGTTAGTTATCTCGATTATTTATAGCTACAGGAGATCCGAAAGAAAATTTCTTGTTGAAACTGACTGAGCCTCTCTCTATATATATCTCGATGTGGATGGGTAAATTCAAGCTGGCTGTCAGTCATGAGTATAGAGCAGAAACCTGGGATGGATGAGGAGTTCAACGGGAAGTTCGTCGTCCAAGAACACCATGCGACGCGTCTCCATTGGGATTTCAGGCTGGAGATGGA
>CAZRAV010000062.1:0-3005 GCA_964598175.1 uncultured Candidatus Bathyarchaeia archaeon
GGCGAGAAACTCATCGCCATCTACCCCTACAGGGATGCGGAGGCATGCAAGATCACGGAGGGGACGGAGAGGACGCTGATACTCGTCTGCGGCGTCCCCAACATAGACGATGAGACGCTGACCCACGCCGGCCGCGTCGCCCTTGAATACGTCACCAGGTTCTGCGGCGGCTCCGAAGCCTGAGACGGTAGGCCGACCCATGATCGATGTCGACGGCTCCATGATGGAGGGCGGCGGCCAGCTCCTCAGAATGGCCATCACCTACAGCGCCGTCATGGGCACACCCGTGAGGGTACGCAACATCCGAGCGGGACGCAGGCCTCCAGGGCTTAAGCCGCAGCACCTCACAACGCTGAAGGCGGTAACAGAGATCTGCAACGCCGAGACCCGCGGCCTCAGCATCGGCTCAATGAAGGTCGAGTTCAACCCTCAGCCTCCCCGGGGAGGCACCTACGACTTCGACATCGGAACCGCGGGGAGCATCAGCCTCCTGCTCCAGTGCGTCGCACCCATCGCCGCCTTCGCGAGTTCACCCACTAGGCTGAGGGTCGTCGGCGGCACAGCCGTCAAGTGGTCGCCACCAATCCTGATTCTGGATCGAGTAGCCTGGGAGGCCACCAGACAGATGGGATTCGACGGCGAGCTGATCATCCGTCGAGAAGGGTTCTATCCCCGAGGCGGTGGCATAGTCGAAGTCACCATCAACCCCGCCGAGAAATTAAAACCATTCGTGGCCGCGCAGCCTGAGCTAGTGAAACAAATGGAGGGCGTCTCCCTCTGCGGACGGCTCCCCGAGCATGTGGCAGCTAGGCAGTCGAGGGCAGCCGAGGCCGTCTTGAAGGAGGCTGGCTACAGAGTCAATGTCAAATACCATACCATCGTCGGTCGGAAGAAGCCCTTATCCCCTGGCAGCGTCATCTGCCTCTGGGCTGAGACCGAGCCCAAGACATTCATGGGGGCAGACGCTTTGGGTGAGAGGGGGAAGCCCGCTGAGAGGGTGGGCTCCGAAGCTGCTGAATCACTGGTGGATCAGCTCCATACTGGCGCCGCAGTCGACCTGCACACGACTGACAGCCTCGTCCTCTGGTGCTCCCTCGCCGATGGCGAGTCCAGCTTCACGACGAGCAGACTGACCATGCACACGGCGACAGCCATAGAGCTCGCCCGCATCATCACCGGCGCAGAGTTCGTAGTGGAGGGTAATCTCGGGAAGCCTGCGAACATACGGTGCCGAGGCGTGGGCCTAAGGAGTTGAAACTCTTAGATGGCATGTTCATCCCTCTGAGAGTCCCCTAGGAGTTTCACAGAAGCATTTCTTGGGCCGATCATTGGACTCCTTGACTTTGTCAACCTCAAGAGAGATATGTCATTTTTGTTTTACGTAGGGTGGGTTTCAGACTTGAGCCGTGGATATATGGGTCAGGTTACGGATCGGGATGTGGAGATGGTGAACCTCCTCATCGAAGATCCTAGTCTGTCCCTAGAGGAGTTGGGTGTGAGGCTCGGGATTACGAAACAGGCCGTAGCCGAGAGGAAGAGGAGGCTTGAAGAGGCAGGATTCACGAAGAACTTCTACTTCTGGAATATCACGCCTAGATTCGAGTGTACAAAAAGGGTCTTCATAAGAATTGATGGGGGTATTGGGCAGATCGATGGCATCATTCGTGTGCTCGACAGTTTCAACCCTATAGTGGTTTTATTCAGAACGACTCCTGAGGATTTCTTCCAGGGAAAGACCAATTCGTTGACGGAGACCATCGACGAGGTGGAGGGCATACTCCACTTCAACGACGAAGATGAGGAGAAGCAGCTGAGGCTGGAGCTCGAGGAGCTTGGGATAAAAGAAGTATCCATCGAGTCTATTCTGTTTTCGAGACTGCTCGGAGAGAAATGCGACTTGACCCTTACCACTCCTGAGAATGTGGAGGAGATTGCAGGGGAAATAGCTCAGCGACTATCATCAAATGCCTCGGTTCAAGCGGTCCTCTACGAGCAGCCTGAGCAGCCCACAGACCAGTTCGACATGTTGATTATTCGGGACGAGAGGTTTCAGACGGAGACAGACAGCTACGAGAGGAGAGAGGAAAATGTGCTTGTGGACTATCATTTCACCAACCTCCGACAGTTCATGGAGTGGGAAGAGAGATGGCCCAAAGATACTGAATGGCTGGAAGGCATGAAGATCCTGTATGCCCAAGACGAAGCGTTGAGAAGGAGGATACAGAGAAAAATCGACAGCATTCGAAACTGAAGATGCAACAACAGCGTACTTGCAAACGGCTTGTCAAACCATCAAATGGTTTCGAAGTAGATCGTGTAATAATGAATGGAATCCGCTTGAGCAGTTTTTAAAGTATGAGGAGACAAACTAGCGTTTAAGCTTCATTTTTTCGCATGTTATTGTGTTATCTTTACCCTCATCGACTACTGTTTCATCAGCGCCGACTTTGACTACGTTGCCCTTCGTGTTGACGTTCAACCATACATGAGCAGTAGCTGTACCGCCTTTGGAACCTGCGTATGTCCTATCATCGAATAGGCTCCTACTGTATTCGTCGGGGTCCTTTATCTCGAGGCCCCTCATATCGTTGTCTTCTATGATGTTCTCATGTGCTCCTAATTCGGTTCGTTTTGGATCGACACCAGGGAAGATTCCTATACCGTAATATGCTTTCCCTGTGAGAGTGTTATTGGTTATCTCAAAATTATCACAGCTCTCAGTAAATATGCCTATGGAGCCGTTTTCAAGATGTATACGGTTGTTCTTCATAATACCCTCGGTGAGCTTCTCCGCGCCTTTAGGGCCAAGTTCAGGCCCATATAATCCAATGCCACAATAGTTTATCTTGTCACATCTTACCGTGTTATCCGATATTTCTAAGCGCGGGGCCGGGCCTATATTCCATCCACTATTAGCTTTTATCCCAAATCCAGCAAAGAGGGTGCGCACACCGTAATAAGATCCATATACTTCTGAAATGATGGTGTTGTTCTTTATTTGGATA
>CAZRAV010000062.1:3105-5816 GCA_964598175.1 uncultured Candidatus Bathyarchaeia archaeon
GCGTTTCTGCTTCAGGTACGCTTATGCGCCTTGGTTGCAGGTACTCTGTGGGCGAGATGTAGACTCTAGGCTCAGCGGTCTCCCAGTAGTGTTGGAACAGGTCTATGCACCATGTGAGGGACCGTTCGTCCTCAGCGGCGAATCCACGATAGTCGAATTCGTCATCTGAGGTTGGAAATGCTAAAACGCACTTATTCTCTGACAGGAAGAGGAATGCATCGACTGACTCCAAGGTCCTCTGTTCGACTAGAGGAGTACTCCTAACGCGCCTGAGACCCTCCATCTCCTCAGGTTCATGCAAGCTGGGATTAGGGCCTCTAACCCCTTCAACGGGTTCTATGCATTTAAACTCAACTCCCCGGTCCAACGCTTCGTTGATGAATACTAATGAGTTCACAGGGTACTGGTCGACAAGGAGCCAGATTTTCTCTTCCGCATACCTGATCACGTTCTCTACGCATTTGAGGAAGTCCATCACGTTATGGGTATAAGTGCTATCCGCAAGGTCGCCCACCCTTGTGACAAACTCTGGCGGTAGACGGTCTAAGGTATGGGTTGTGAAGTACTCTCTGTGCTGTGAGGTGAACTCCAATTCCCGAAGCTGTTTCAGAACTAGTTCACCATAATGGGTGAGATGATACAAGCCATCGACATCCTTCTGCGTCAGCCCCACTTCACCGAGCCTTGACACATGTCTGCTGGTCTCTGGGAGGCTCAGACCCAGTACATTCGCGAGGTTCGTTACATTCATCGCTTCCTTATTTAGTTGGAGGAGAATCCGATGTCTGTCCTCGTTTGAGACTTCGAACAGTACATCGTAGAAATTTTCCAAGCTAGACACCGGAAATCGATCCTAAGTTCTACTTATGGATATTAATACCTAAGGATTACTCTTACGGTGCTTTAATACGATAATCGCGGGCTTGTCAACTTGAAGAAAGTAGAGCCAAAATGAATATGCCGAAATTTATTTTATGCGGGCGCGCAATTCATGGGCTCGATTTAAAGAAGAAATTTTTCTTTTTCATATCTGGAATAATTATGAGCATACCTTTTACAATCTATGCCAAAACGCTTATGAACCATCTATATGTCATTATGCCAATATTCTATCTCAAAGTATTTTCAACCGCGGTTTTCTCTCCCTTCGTCGAGGAATTTGCGAAAGCCTATCCTCTCATATATCGCAAAGAGGATACTGAGAGGTCTATTCTTACTCAGGGCTCTTTGGTGGGTTTTGGATTCGGCATCGCTGAATTACTTATTTATGTACTTCGATTGGGAGCACCAGTACACATCAGGCTGTCCGGGGTTCTTTTACACGCAGCGAGCACATCCATAACGGCTTACGGCGTAGCTAAAAATCGGCCTTTATTGCCGTATCTCATCGCCGTAACTCTTCACTTCTTGAATAATCTATCAGCAATCTTCGGTTTAATATGGTTGTATGCAGGATATCCTATTTTGATAGCAACGTTTTCGATAGCTTTGTATCTCCGCAGGAAAACATCCTCCGTAAGTCTTATCGATTAACACCCGATGAAAAAATTCCAGAAAACACTTTTTACACTTATTAACGGTAAAGTCGCATCATTAAATCCAATCGATGACCCCCTTGTGTAATGGGGACACCTGGGACGACTGTAAGATAACTGCTATGAACATAATATTACGGAAAAGAGATTTATTCTGTGCCCTCCCAATCCACTTTGAGTCGGATGGTGGATGCGTCGATAGTCCTTCGCTTCGACAGGGGCAGCATCATCGTGAAGGGCTACCCCATCCCACACGGTAGATATGACGCCAAGACCGATTCTTACCGGGCTCCTGCCCTTTATTACAGGGAAATCGAGGAGCATCTGGAGAATAATGGCATCGACTACCGCGATGAGGCCCTCGATGCCATCTCCTGCCCGAAGCTCTCCTCCGACATAACGCTCAGGGACTACCAGCAGAAGGCCCTTGAAGCGTGGAGAGCAGCTGGACTGCGCGGTGTCGTGGTCCTCCCGACCGGGGCGGGGAAGACCGTTATCGCCCTCAAGGCAATTGAGGAGCTTGAAGCGGCGACCCTAGTGGTTGTTCCAACCCTCGTCCTCGTCGACCAATGGCGAAGCCAGATGGAGGAGGACTTCGGGGTCGAGGTCGGCGTCATCGGAGGGGGAAGGCACACAGTGAAGGGCCTAACTGTCGCCACATACGACTCCGCCAGCCTTCGGGCTGACCGTTTGGGAAACCAGTTCAAGCTGCTAGTCTTCGACGAAGTCCACCACCTCCCCGCCCCGAGCTACAGGAGGATCGGCCTCATGTACCTCGCCCCCTACCGTCTGGGGCTGACCGCGACGCTGGAGAGGGACGATGGGGCTCACCTTGCTCTTCTGGATCTCGTTGGCGACAAGGTATACGAGATGAGCGTCGATGACCTCGCCGGCGTCCATCTCTCAGACTACACCATCCGGACGGTGTCGATCCCCCTCTCAGAGTCCGAGCTGGCCGAGTACAATACCCAATACTCCATCTACAGGGGCTTCCTCCGGAGGCGGGGCATCCGGATGCGGAGTGTCCGGGACTACCAGCGGTTCGTAATGCGGAGCGGGCGGGACCCCGAGGCGAGGCGGGCGCTGCTTGCGAGGAATAGGGCGATGGATATCGCCTTAAACTCCTCGGCTAAGACCGACTACCTGAAGCAGCTGCTGATGGAGAATCCCGAGGAG
>CAZRAV010000063.1:0-5815 GCA_964598175.1 uncultured Candidatus Bathyarchaeia archaeon
AATTAGTTTCAGCGGCTATGAATGCACCGCTCGTCGCGCTTGTCACGTTCGTCCCGCTGGTCCTTTCACAGGCGAGGGCCCTGGCGCCGAGGCTCATCGCCATCACCACACTTTTCGGCTCCATCCTCCCACTCATATCCGTCATCTACATGGTCAAAAAGGGGATCATACCCGACATCTACGCCTCCGATAGGAGGACGAGGCTCAAGCCGTTCCTCTGGGCGATGGCCTCCTTCCTCGTAGGGGTTGCAACACTCCTTGCCATAGGCGCGCCGAGTAGCGTCACGGCGTTGATGGCGTGCTACCTTGGGAACGCCTCAATCCTCCTCGTCATAAGCCTCGTCTGGAAGATAAGCATACACGCCTCGGGCGTGGCCGGACCCGTGACAGCCCTCGTCTTCCAGCTGGGGGCGAAGATGCTCCCCTTCTTCCTCCTCGCTCTGCCTGTGGCATGGGCGAGGATAGAGCTCAAGGCCCACGACCTGAAGCAGGTGGCGGCGGGGACTCTTTTGACCTCAGTGCTGACGTGGCTTCAGATGAATCTCTACGTCAACCACCTTTTCGTATAAGGGCTTCAGCTTAGCTGTCTCTGACCCTCTTGGCGACCGCCCTACCAAACTCCGCCGCTTTCTTAAGCTCCTCGCCGGTGGGTCTGAAGACGAAGTCGAGATCAGACTCTATCAGCTCCAGGCCCGCGACCTTCAGTTCTTCTTCCGCGGCTCTCTTTGCTCCGCCGCCCCAGCCGTAGGAGCCGAAGACGGCCCCAAGCTTCTTCTTCGGTCTCAGCCCCTTCATGTACGAGAGGAAGGAGGCAACGGTGGGGAAGAGGCCGTTGTTCAGGGTCGGAGAACCGACGAGCACCGCCCTTGCGTCGAGGATGTCAGCGATTACATCGCTGTTATGGGTCTCACCGAGTCTGTGGAGCTGGACCTCGACGCCCTTGCTGGCGATGCCCTCCACCAAAGCCTTTGCTACCCTTTCGGTGCTACCCCACATAGTGTCATAGACGACCACAACCTTCTCGGAGGCGGCGCCCTCCGCCCAGCGCCGGTAGGTCTCAACGATCTCACCTGGAAGGTTTCTCCAGATGATGCCGTGGCTCGGCGCGATCATATCTATCTCGAGGCTGCTGAGGGTTTCGAGGGCTCGGAGAACGACCCGCCAGAGGGGCATCACGATATTCGCATAGTATTTCGACGCCTCCTGCATGACCACTGCATGGTCGACTTCGTCGTCGAATCGCTTGGAGGAGGCTAGGTGTTGTCCGAAGGCGTCGTTCGACAGCAGAAGATTCTCCTCGGGGATGTACGTTACCATGGAGTCGGGCCAGTGCAGCATCGGCGTGGCGACGAACTGAAGGGTCCTCGCGCCGAGGTTGACCGTTGGCTTCTCTGTTATCGTGGTGCAGCTCAAGTCTCCGAAGTATTTTCGCAGCCCGCTCTTCCCCCTCTCCGAGGCAATGAGCTCCGCGTCTCTTGCGACCTCCAGGAACTTGGTCACGGACCCCGAGTGGTCGGGTTCGGTGTGGTTCGAGACGAGGTATTTGATTTCCCTAGGGTCAGTGACCTCCCCGATGCGCCGCATCATCTCAGGGAAGAAGGGTTCCTTCACGGTGTCGATGAGGGCCACCTTGTCGTCTACGACGAGGTAAGCGTTGTAGGTCGTACCTCGATAGGTCACGTAGCCATGGAAGTTGCGGACGTTCCAATCGATGGCGCCTACCCAGTAGATCCCGTCTTTCAACTGGATCATAATTCACACCAACGCTGTCCTCGTTCTCGAAAGGGGCGAATAAAAGGGTTATGAGGATGCCCTCCCGGAAGCGGTTATAAATATCAGGCTCAAGTAGTTTCTGAGATGGATATGGACTTCGGCGTTTCAACCCTCTTCTGCCTCCACAAACCCTTCGAAGAGGCGTTAACGGAGATGGTGCTCACAGGAACCAGGTGCATAGAGCTGACGGATGAAGGGCTTCACGCGCTGACCCAGCCGCAGGTCGAGCGGCTTCTGGAGTTGAAGGCGTCATACGGCCTACGCTACGCCCTCCACGCACCTTTCGCAGACATCAACATATCAGCCTATGATACCTCCGTCAGGGAGGCCGTGTTGAGGCGCCTAGAAGCCTCCATACGGTGGGCCTCATCCCTCGACGTGGAGGCCATGGTGTTCCATCCCGGCGCGATGGGGGCTTTGGAACATTTCTATACCGGCGTCGCTTGGAGGCTGAACCTCAAGTCGGTGCGGAGGCTGATGAAGTACGCACAGGATTACAGTGTCTCGGCGATGATTGAGAACGTCCCCGAGCCCTTTCCCTTCCTCATGAAGTCAGTGGATGACTTCGAGCGGTTCTACGATGAGGTGGGTGTCGACGTGAGTATGGTTCTGGACATTGCCCACGCCAGCCTCAGAGGAGAAACCGAGGAGTTCCTCAGTCGGTTCCGCAACACTATCGGACACATCCATGTGAGCGACAATCATGGCGAGTCGGATGAACACCTGCAGCTCGGGGAAGGGTCCATCGACTGGGAGAAGACGATGGCCGCAGTCAAAGCCTCAAGCTTCGAGGGCTGGGTGGTCGTCGAGTCCTTCGAGGGCGTCGGGGAGAGCCTAAAGCTGCTTCAACGGCTGAGGAACCGTGTCTAGAGGGGGATCTCGACCTCCATCAGGTCTTCAGCGACCTTCGTGTTGGGGAAGATGATCCTCGACTGCTCGAGCAGGACGCTGGTGTCAGGGTAGCGGGAGCTGATATGCGTCAGCAGTAGCAAGCCCACCTGGGCGGCTGCCGCCACCTCCGCTGCCTGACTCGCCGTCGAGTGGCCGTCATCTGCCGCCCTCTCAGCAAGAGCGTCGTCGAAGGTCGCCTCATGGATGAGGATGTCCGCGCCCTCCGCCAGCACTACTACCGCCTCAGTCGGCTTCGTGTCACCGCTGTAGACGATCTTACGCCCACGCTTCGGAGCATCGACGACATCCACAGACCTCACCAGCCTACCGTCGCCAAGCTCCACATCCACACCACGCTGGAGCCTCTTCCACAGAGGCCCCTCCGGGACGCCCAACGCCATCGCCCTCTCAGGGTGGAACTTCCCCGGTCTAGGACTCTCGATGAGTGCAAATGACCAGCAGTCCCCATTATGGTCTGCCCTCACGACCTCGACCCTGTACTCGGAACAACAGAATATCACGCCCCCTTCCTTGATCTCATAGACTTCGAGGGGGAAGCTGGGGCCACCCAAAATGGAGTTGAAGGCGTTGATGAAGTTAATGAGGCCAAGGGGACCATATATGTACAACGGTCGCTCTCTCTGCAATAGTGTCATCGTCTGGAGCAGCCCGGGTAGGCCGAGGATATGGTCGCCGTGGAGGTGACTTATGAAGATCCGCGTTGGGCGTCTGAAACCGAGGCGTGCGGCGACCATCCGCTGCTGTGTCCCCTCTCCACAGTCGAAGAGGATGATCTCACGCTTCCGTCTGACGGCGATGGCCGCAGCGCCGCGACTAGGCGTGGGCATGCTTCCACTCGTGCCGAGGAATACGATCTTCAAATCACATCCTCCTGAACACGGCGACCTCCCTAATCAGGCTGTCGTGGACCGGAATAAGATGGGACTCGTAATGCTTAAAACCTGCCTCCCGAGCCAGCTCCGAGACTTGGAGAACATGTGGAGCAGCTATGCATAAGTAGCCCCCATCTGAGAGGAGATCCGCTGCCCCGCACAGGAACCCTTGGTAGAGTTCCTTGACAAATACGCCATGTGTCGAGGCTATCCTACCGTAGGGAGGATCGGTGGCGATAGCGCCGACCTCTTGGAGGGGCAGTCTCCGCGCGTCGCCTGCCACGAGGTCGTAGGGGCCTACGCCGAAGTGGATCAGATTTTTCCTTGACCCTTCAACCATCAAGGAGGAGAGATCCATCCCTATAGGGTGGCAGCCTAGCACGGCAGCCTCGATGAGTATGGCGCCAGCCCCGCAGAAGGGGTCGAGAAGCGACTCAGGAGGTCTGATCCTGGTGAGGTTTACCATGCACCCCGCGAGTTTCGGCTGCAGCGTAGAGGGGTGGAAAAAGGGGCGGCGTCTTGCCCTCCTATCCCCAAATCTTCTCGCTGCTTCCGCGAAGACGCGGCCGAAGTAGAAGATGCCTCTAGAGAACACGCCTATGAACTTCACGTCGGGCCTGTCGAGATGGAGTTCCGATCTCGTCTGATTTTGTATGAGCCTGATGATGCGATGCCTAAAGCTATGCAGGTCAACATCTGGCGTACTCCTTCGGACCCGGCGGAGGCTCACATTGAAGCATTCACCGGGTTTGAGCTGCTTTCTGAAATCGACGTCTCTCAGAGCGGAGAGGGCAGCTTCTGGATTGTCTCTGGAGACGGAGAGCTCGCCGGCGCACAGGCGGGTATAGTATGCCCGATTCGCTACCGCCCTGCTGCTCTCGGGCTCTGCCTGGCATCGGAGGACCTGTGGGGCGCCTGGCTTCGAGGCATATCGAACCCCCTCTGCCTCCATGATTGCTTTAACCTCGGCCCCTGGAAGAGTGGGGTGATCACCCTTCAGCAGGAAGAACAGGTTTGTGTCGGAGGGCATATAGATCTGGTTCTCAGGCCCCGCTCCGGAGCTTGTCGATGTACCGCTCTGCATCTAGGGCGGCTCTGCATCCGCTGCCGCAAGCTGTCACCGCCTGTCTGTACCTTCTGTCGAGGATGTCTCCAGCGACGAAGACTCCCTCGACGCTAGTGTCCGTCCCCGTTTTGGAGATGATGTATCCACTATCATCGAGGACGAGTTGGCCTTGGAATATGGATGTGTTGGGGTCCCATCCTATGGCGATGAGGACGCCGTCGCATTCGAGGACCTGCTCATTGTCGGTATCAAGGTCTCTAAGCCTGACTCCCTCCACGCGTCTCTCGCCAAGGATATCCTCTACAACGGTGTTCCAGATGAATTGTACTTTCTGATTCTCCACTGCCCTGTTCTTCAGGCACATGCAGGCTGAGAGCTTTCGGCGCCTGTGGACGATGATCACCTCCCTTGCGAACCTCGCTAGGTCCAAGGCCTCCTGCACTGCCGAATCTCCTCCGCCGACGACAACAACTCGTTTTCCCTCGTAAAGGGCTGCATCGCAGGTCGCGCATACGAAGACGCCTCGGCCCATGAGCCTCTCCTCAGCCTCAAGGCCGAGTTTCCTGTTAACAGAGCCCATTGCAATGATGACGGTCTCGCCCTGGTGCTCCTCACTGTTCGTGTATACCTTAAAGGGACGAGCCAAGAAGTCTACTGCCGTAGCGTCTGCCTCGATGAAATCCGCTCCGAACTTCTCCGCCTGCATCCTCATGAGACTTACGAGGTCTGGGCCGCTGATGCCGTCAGGAAACCCGGGAAAGTTGTCGACCTGGTAGGTGAACGCGATCTGGCCTCCGACCATCTGTCCGGTGATGACGAGGGTTCTCAGCCTCGCCCTGGCTATGTACAACGCCGAGGTTAGGCCGGCTGGTCCGGAGCCTAGGATGATAACATCATACAGATCCAATATGCCGCCGTCCAAGCGTCAAGCCTTGAGGGGCGTGCTCTTTTCGAGGCACTCGTTCTTCTTCTCTAGGAGCTCCTCGATCTCTTTGACGAGCCTCTCGAGGGGTCTGTATCCGACGATCTCGCCTACATCCCTACCATTGCAGAACAACTTCAGGGTCGGGGTCCCCAGAACGCCGAGTCCTATGGCCAGCTTCTGGTTCTCGGGGTTCTCTATTACATTCAACTTGACGAACTTCACCCTGTCGCCGAACATCTCGGGCAGCTGCTCGTATACCGGGTTCAG